>JADFKH010000147.1 GCA_022565025.1 Pseudomonadota bacterium | reverse complement strand
TCCAGATGTTAGGGAGGAATCGAGAAAGCCGGCCAGGCATCTCATAGCAAATCCGGTCCTCGGCGGTCTGCATTATGTATACCAATGGGCAGCTTGATAGCACCGATGGAGTTTTTGCGCCCTACAGGTCTTGATCTTGGCATTGTGGACTCCTCCTTCCCAAAGGATCAGGTGTCCACGAAAGCGGGTCAACTCCAGATGCTTGCTTAATTCTCATGTTCACCAGCCCTCGCTTGTCGCATCCTGTTCCGCGCCTTTGGCTGGAAGCTTTCGGTACCAGGAAAAATACAGGACCAAGCTCAGGATCAGGAACCCCGTGAAGGCCAGACTCATGGGCTTCCAGTTTCGCCAAACCATGGTAATCATGCCAATAAACAGGCAAACTTGCCACCCTAGGGCAACGAATATATTCAGCCAAGCGGTCCTGTTTTCGGACTGAATTCGGTCTCGATCTTCCTCTTCCAGCTCGGCAGCAAATTGTCGCCAAAAACCAAAGGGACGGATCTGCCGATAGAAGCGGCGTAATACATCGTTGTCCACCGGCGGTGTGGCGTAGGAAGCGGCGATGGCCACGATTACCGATACAAGAAACGTGATTCCTGTGGTCTTATAAAACGCGATGTCGGGGGCGAATACTCCAAGGAGGATGGCTGTCAGCATCCCCGCTCCCATAGATAGAGCAAAACCGTAGCCATTGAATCGCCACCAGTACCAACGAATCGCCAGCGGGATGACTAATGCCGTGCCCATAGGGCCGGTCAGCAAGTTCCAGATCTCATTGATATTCTTGACGGACATCGCAAGCGCTGCCCCAAGCAACACGATGATAACTGTGGCCCAGTAGCTTTGCCTGACCAGTGCTTTCTCATCCGCATCTGGGCGCAGAAAACGCTGGTAGATGTCGCGTACCCAGTAGGCAGCCCCGGCGTTTATTGTCGAATCAAAGGTCGACATCGCTGCCGCCATCAATCCCGCTAAGGCCAACCCAAGGACCCCTGCCGGGAGGATGTGGGAAAGTACCACCGGGAGGGTCTTCTCAGGGTCCGCGTGGAGCTGCGTTGCCACAAGGGCATCATGCTGAGCGAGCCAGAGTCCCAAAAGCGCAATGCCAGCCACCATCGCATACCGGATTGACAGTAGCACGGCCCATTCGGCGGTCATGAGCCCAGCGGAGCGTTCGTCCTTTACCGCATAATACCGCTGCGCCATATACCCGCCCATCCCGCCAAGGCCCTCCACCATGGACTTCATGACCCAGAAAAGGATACTTATGCCGAACATTTGGTAGATCAAGGGGTTTTCCAGCCAATGCATCGGCTCCGCGGTCCACTTGGGTACTACAGCGATCCAGTCTGCCCCCGCGGAGGCCAGCACTGCGCTATGCTCGGGCAAAAATACGGCTTTCACGATGATGTAGCCGGCGACCAGAAATATCAGGATTTCCTGCAAGACGTCGGTGTAGATCACGCCGTACAACCCGGACAACGTCGTGTAGGTCAGGCCGATGGCCATCATTCCCAAGGCACAGGCCTCTGGGGAAAACGGCAAGAATATGGCCACGAATTTCCCAGTACCCTTTGCGAAGTAGATGACCATGCCGACCGTGAAAATGAGATATGCCGCCGCCGCAACCAAACGCGCCAGTTGCCCGCCACGCCCATTGCCAAAACGTAGTTCCATCCACTCTGCAGTGGTCATCACTTTCGATCGGCGAAGCCACCGACCCATGAAAGCCAGAAGTACGCACAGGCCGAGCACGAGCCCTCCCCGGGAGGCGACCCAGAACCCTTGAAACCCGATCGCGAAAAAAAACGATGTGATGATCATCGTTCCGGTGATGTCGAAGTTTGAGGCACTTCCCGACATGCCAAGAATCCACCAGGGAATCCGTCGGCCGCCGAGAAAGTAATCGTCAATGCTGCGGGAGGCGAGGCGAGCAAGAGCCAGCCCTACCATGAGTGTCAGGACAAAGTAGCCCGCCAAAATGAGCCAATCAATCGTTGCTAGCTCGACATCATCCATTCGCTGGCGTCCCGTTATCGCGTTTCCAAGCAGATTGCGGATGACCAATCATTTTTGCTGCGATCTTCCAGTTCGCCGTCTTGGCCGTTTTACTCAGAAGCCGCGCCGCCTGGCACAAGCGCCAACGTGACCGTTGCAGAAAACGCTATTTTGCAAGAAACAATCATTTTATTATCATGAGCCGCAAATTATTTGAATTTCACTAGGCGCAATTGGGCTGGCTCTAAGGAATCGGAATCCGGCTCCAACGGTATGATAATAATTTTCCAATAGTATCATAACTGAAAAATATATCTCATATTGTGGGTGCTGGGTGTCCTAGCGGCTCATAACCGGTCCGGATTGATTCCGGCAATTTTCCAGCACTCTACAAGCGGCGAATGACCTTACGGTGCCCGGGCTTCGAATTAGCGAACCGTCTCACTGTTGTGGCTTGAGGAAAATTCGCGACAGACATGCAGCCGCGCAACCGGCCAGCGTCAATATGAAGCACATTGATCCCGCATTCCTTACCTATTCCCATGCACACCCTAAATGTCACAATGGGCTCACCGTGGCCTATTGCCGCGATTTCTTACGGCACCGAGATGGCCAAGTATACAGTGCTCCACAGTTGCGCCGCGTTGGACTCGGTTTTATCGCCGGAGCGTTGACCGAAAGGCTCTATGCGATAGTCTCCTTGCGCGAAGGACCGAGACCACAGCTCGGAGTTCTTGATCGCATAGGTGGAGGATATCACTTGCCACAACTGTGTTTGCGCATCGGTCAATAGCTGGCGTGCGGTAATTGTCAAGGTACCTGTCGCCTCGGTGAATAAACTCAAGCGGCCTGATCCAGAATATTGTGAGTTGCATTGCGGTCGGATTTACTGGGATTCAGATACACCACCTGCACCGGTTGCCAGTTTCTCGTTTGCCGAGACCAACGTTCCGGATGTCGTGCCTTCGCCGCCTGGTAAAGTGCCTGTCGTTTTGCCAGGATCGCGGTATCCAGACCGGCATGACGTTGTGCTGGGGTGACGAACTGAATCGCACTGTGCCGATGTTCAAAGTTGTACCAATCGACAAACCCCGAGACCCACTGACGTGCCTCAGTGAGGTCGGCAAACGGCTGTGCGGGATATTCCGGGTCGTACTTCAGGGTTTTGAATAACGATTCCGAATAGGGATTGTCATTACCGAGGGCAGGCCGCGAGAACGAGGGCATGATGCCAAGTGCCTGCAGGGTCGCCAGCAGACTGGCGCCTTTCATGGGACCGCCATTATCCGCATGCAAGGTGATTTGCTTAAGCGTAATACCCTCGCGCTGCGTGATATCGCGCACAATGTCAGCCGCCCACTCGCTGCTTTCCTCTTCATAGACCTGCCAGCTGCGGCACCATCTGGCTCGGCGGCAGATGCGCGAACTCCTCCCGGTTGGCCACGGCAATGATCTGTTCACGTTCCTCCTCACTGAGCTTGTTGGCCGGCACGTAGCCGCGTGTGCGGCGTGCATCCTCAAGCAACTCACCGCTTTGCTGCCAACGCTGCAGTGTGCGGGGCGCGATACCGAGCAACTCACAGGCCTTGTGTGAGCGGGCGCCCGCAGTGTTGGCTTCTTCAAACCCATTGCATAATTTGTTGGCGCTCTGGAAGGGAAATCATGCGTCCTTTTCCTCCCACAGCGCCCGGTACTTTTTTTGCAGCACCAGCAATGCCGCGGCTTCCGCCAGCGCCTTTTCCTTGCGATTCAATTCTCGCGTCAATGCCTTATTCGTGTCTTTCAGTTCACGCAGTTGCTCACGAGTGTCCTGGCGCCACCGGTTACAAAAGCGGCTTGCCATTGCTCCAGGTGATGGCGAAAGATCCCCTGCTCACGGCAAAAGCCATTCAGTGCCTCCTCCTCCAGGCCATGACTTTCCTTCAACAGTTGCAGGCGTTCCGCCAGGCTCCAGTCCTGCGGTCGCTTTGACCACTGGCCGGACCTTGCGGGTGCATTATTCTTATCGGCTTTCATCCAGTTCCTTAATGTCCCTTTGCTCATGTTTAAGTCATCGGCAACCATCTCTATGGTACCGCTGCCACGCGTATAAACCTTTTCCAGCGCCTGCTGCCGGAATGACTCACTATATTGTCGGTGTTCTCTCATTTTTCTCTCCTCTAACCTTCAATCATTGAATATTAGAGGCGACAACTATCCTGACACAGGGGGACCAGATCCGGTGCCGGGCGAGCGCCTTCACGGCGCTGCGTGGTACGCATCCATTGACGACGACTGACACCGAAAAGACCAGCATCCTTCATCAGTCGCGGCACGCGTTTCTGACCCAGCCGCCAGCCATCATCTTTGAGCTCAGCATGGATCCGCGGCGCCCCGCAGTTGCCCCGGGCCTGCGTATGAAACTCGCGAATACTTTCTGTCAGCACCGCATCGGCCCTCGCTCTGGCCGATGGCGGGCGAGCACGCCACGCGTAGTAACCGCTGGCGGAGACCTCCAGCACGCGGCACATCGTGGCAATTGGATACATGGCCCGGTTCGCCTTCACGAAATGCCTAAAAGCTAGCCAAGGTGTCGCCCAGACCGGACAAACCTCGATTGATCGATCTGCCCGGTCTGTACCTTCGAAAAGCACAAATAAAAGGCAGCGCCGCAATGAGCATGCTTGCATGCTTAGCCGCATCGTCCCGGGTATAGTCTCTTATCCGACCTAACTGAATCCGCTCATGAGTCACTGGCCCATCAAGGTCTCATTGTTCATCAATTATTTCGTATTCGCGATTCTGCTCAATAGTGTCGGTACGGTTATTCTGCAGGTACAACGCAGCTACCAGGTGAGTGAGTCCTCCGCCAGCATTCTGGAGGCATTTAAAGACCTGCCGATTGCGATTACCTCTTTCCTGATTGCCTCTTTCATCGCACGCATTGGCTACAAGCGCAGCATGCTCCTGGCATTGGGTTTCATCGGCTTTGTTTGCCTCATCATGCCGCATGTGCCGACTTTTTTTATGACCAAGATGCTCTTCGCTGCGACCGGCGTCGGGTTCGCGCTCGTCAAGGTGTCAGTATTTGCGACGCTCGGCCTTGTCACCAATGACAGTAAAGAACATGTAAGCCTGATGAATTTTCTCGAGTCCTTCTTTATGATCGGCGTACTGTCGGGATATTTTATTTTTAGCGGCTTTGTCGATGACCTGAACCCTGACTCAACGAGCTGGCTGAATGTCTATTACCCATTAGCGGCCATGTCTTTTGCTGCCTTCGCCCTGCTTTCGTTCGCAGAACTGGACGAATCCCGTATCGCACCCAGCAAGACCAGGTCACCGACTGAGGATTTCATCGACATGATGGCACTAGCCATAAAGCCTCTGGTGCTGATTTTTGTCGCCTGCGCGTTTCTATATGTGCTGATAGAGCAGAGCATCATGACTTGGTTGCCAACATTTAATAGCAAGATCCTTAATCTGCCGGCATCACTCAGCATACAGATAGCCAGCATTCTTGCGCTGTCTACCGCGCTGGGCCGATTGCTGGCGGGTATTCTTCTTAGAAGGCTAAGCTGGTTTAAAGTCCTGTTTGCCGGGCTGTTGATGGCGGCTATTCTCGTGCTCGTGGTACTGCCGATGGCGGGGATGACCGGCGATCGTGAGGTTACCGGTTGGCTAGATGCGCCTGTTGCAGCATTTATCTTTCCATTGATCGGTTTTTGCATCGCCCCGGTATATCCAGCGATAAATTCCGTAGTTCTCTTAGCCCTGCCTGCCCGGCAGCATGCATCCATGGCCGGACTGATTGTCGTGTTCTCGGCACTCGGGGGGACAACAGGTTCGATTATTACCGGTCACTTGTTTGAAGCATTCGGAGGCACAACAGCATTCTATTTTTCTCTTGTACCTATTTCTGTTTTGCTGCTCACTTTGTACCTGTTCAAACGCAATACAGATAAATTGTCAGCGACCTGTAGTGAGGAATTGACCCCCCAACCAACACACTAGGAGTGTGCGTGGTAGAAACCGCAATCTGGGATAATAGTGCGGTACCAATATTGAGGAATCAAGATGCCGACGACGTTCCGCCCGTATACACCAGATCAGGATTTGTTGTTACAGCCACGTCTTCAGGAGTGGCTTCCGGCAGGTCATTTGTCGTATTTCATCAGCGATGTGATCGAGGAACTGGATCTGGGTGCGTTTTATAAGTCCTATGAAGGGGATGGTCGACGTAAAGCGCCATATGAACCGCGCATGATGCTCAAGGTGCTGGTCTATGCGTATGCGACCGGGGTTTTCTCGTCACGCAAGATTGCCAAGAAGCTGGAGGAAGATGTGGCGTTCCGGGTACTGGCGGCGGATAACTTTCCGCAGCACCGGACCCTTTGTGATTTTCGTAAAGCTCATCTAGCGGATTTCAAATCGGTGTTTGTGCAAGTCATCCAGATAGCGCAGCAGGCGGAACTGATCAGCCTGGGCACGGTCGCGATTGATGGCACCAAGGTGCGGACCAACGCCAGCAAGCACAAGGCGATGAGCTATCAGCGCATGCAGGCTGAGGAACTCAGGCTCAAGCAGGAGATTGCCGAGCTGTGCGAGCAGGCGCGGCGCACAGACGCCGAAGAGGACCGGCTGTACGGTGAGGATAAGGCGCAGAGTAACTTCACCGATCCCGAGAGTTCCATCATGAAGACCGCGGAGGGTTTTCAGCAATGCTACAACGGTCAGTTGGCGGTGGATCGTGACTTCCAGATAATCGTCGAGAATAAGCTGACGGCCAACAGCAGTGACAACGGTGAACTGCCTGATGTATTGACCGGCGTTGAGAATCATTTGAACAAAACGCCTGAAGCGGTTTTGGCGGATGCCGGCTACCGCGATGAGAAATGCTTTAAAGAATTGGAACAGCGGCGCATCGACGGCTACATCGCCCTGGCCCGCAAGGACAAGCCGCCTGATGAGATTGATGCAGAGCGTTATCCGGCCACCCGGCGCATGGCTGAGAAGTTAGCCGATGCTGATGGCGTAAGCTTCCCCGTCAAGTGGACCACTCTAAAGTAGAGACCTTGGCGTTAACGCAAGGTGAGACACATCACCATCGATCTGGATCCGACCCATGATGCGACCCACGGTGGCCAACAGCTGAGTTTTTTCAACTGGCATTACGACAGCTGGTGCTACTTGCCGCTGGCGGCCTTTCTGAGCTTCGACAATGAGCCGGATCAGTACCTTTTTTGTTGCGCGCTGCGAGCCGGCAACGCTCACTTGATGACAGTAGAGCTGGCCACCACTCTGTGCGACCACGCCGTTGGTAACTTCGCGATAAATCGTCATGCCCATTGAAACATGAGCCAACGGGCAGTTTCCAATGAAGAATCCACACT
>JADFKH010000146.1 GCA_022565025.1 Pseudomonadota bacterium | reverse complement strand
ATCAAGTCGATGCGCAGGCCCATCTTGCGGCGGAAGGCATTCATGCGGTAATCCCACCAACTCCAGATACGCTCCTGCTGCTCGAACAGGCGGAAACTGTCCTGGAATCCAAGATCCAGTATTTTGCCCAGCGCTTCGCGTTCGGGCGTGCTGCAGAGGATTTTTTCACGCCAGCCTTCGGGATCATGCACATCACGGTCATCGGGTACGATATTGAAATCGCCCAGTACGATCACGTTTTCGAATTCTTCGATCTCTGTCGCCAGCCAGGCCGTGACCCGGTCCAGCCAACGCAGCTTGTACTCGAATTTTTCCGAGCCGACTTCGCTGCCATTGACCACGTAAAGATTGATAATACGGACTTCGCCAACCGTTGCCGCCAGGATGCGCCGCTGCGGGTCATCCAGGCCCGGAATATCGGTGACAGGGTCCAGTGCTTCCTCACGGCTGAGAATCGCCACTCCGTTATAAGTCTTCTGCCCGGAAAATACGCTGTGGTAACCCTCATCCACCAATTCCTGTACCGGAAACCGGTCGTCTGTCAGCTTGGTCTCCTGCAATGCCAGCACATCCGGCTGCGCCACATCCATCCATGCAAGCACATGCGGCAAACGCACATTCAGCGAATTGACGTTCCATGAAGCGATTTTAAACATAATAGTGCTCCTTCAATGTGATAACTACGGGTTCAGCGAGTTGGGAAGTGGTTGACCGCAAGACGCGCCGCGCCGGCAATGGCCTGGTCCTTGGCCAGCGGTGCAACGCCACGGACGACCGCTTCCCAGCTCGCCCGAAGGGAGGTCCCCAGATGTCCCAGTACTGCGTTTCAGCCCTTGAAAAGGACATGCCATTCTCGGCGGACTGCGCCTTGTCCTGGAACATCTGGGAACCTCTGAACTCGCAGTTATTACATTGAAGGAGCACCAACGTTGAATAGCGGGTTCTTGAACACTGCTCGTCTTTCCCTGAAGCTACTGGTTCGTGACTGGCGGGCCGGCGAGCTTACCGTGCTGGTGGTCGCGTTACTGATTGCTGTGAGCGCATTGACCGGCGTTGCTTTTCTAACCGACCGCGCCGCACAGGCAGTGGAGATGCGTGCCGCGGAATCACTGGCGGCGGATCTGCGCCTGGCTTCCACCCGCCCCATCGGTGTTGACTACGATCAACTTGCCCATGCTAGCGGGCTCGGTACCGCACGGATCACCAGCATGCCCAGCGTGGTGTTCGCCGGCCAGTCCAACACACTTGCCGCCATTCGTGCGGTCACCAGCGGCTACCCATTAAGGGGGCAACTGAAAACTTCAGCAAAACTACTGGGCGAAGTTTTCATCACGAAAGATATTCCTGCCCCGGGAGAGGCCTGGGCTTCACCGAGATTGTTGGCCCGGCTCGGCGTGGACACAGGCATGATGATCGAAGTGGGTACAGCGCACCTGACCCTGAGCCGGGTGCTGGATTTTCGCCCGGATGAGGGCTGGAGCTTCGTCGACCTGGCGCCGACGCTGCTGATCAACGACCTCGACCTGGAAAGTACCGGCCTGGTCCAGCCCGGCAGTCGCGTTGCCTACCGGATGTTGTTCGCAGGCGAGCGAAGTTCTGTGGATGACTTCAAGCCTGAACTGGAGGATGTACTCTTGGATGGTGAAAAACTGAGTGACATCAAGGACACCAGTCCCCAGATCCGTGGAGCAATGGAACGGGCCGGCCGCTTCCTGAATCTGGCATCTTTGGTCTCGGTACTGCTCGCGGCTGTGGCCGTAGCCATGGCGGCCCGGCGCTATTCGCATCGTCACCGGGACCGCATCGCCCTGATGAAATGCATGGGCGCCAGCCAGTCCATGATCATGCAATCGAGCTTGTTACAGTTGCTGCTGCTGGCGCTCGCGGGGGGAATCGCCGGCAGCTTACTGGGTTTCATTGCCCACAACGGGCTGGCCTGGCTGATGCGTGACCTGATCGGACAGACCCTGCCCCCCCCAGGTGGTGAACCGGTCATTCTCGGCATGTTCACGGCACTGAGCATACTCGCCGGTTTTGCCTTGCCCGACCTGCTGCAAATGGGCAAGACTCCACCCCTGCGTGTACTGCGCCATGATATCGAACCGCCACCCTTGCGCTATGGCATCAGCGCGATAGCGGGCATCGTCGCGGTGCTCTTCCTGCTGTTGTGGATGGTCCGTGATCCACGGCTGGTCTTGACCCTGTTCGGTGGCGCCACTGTTACCTTCCTTGCCTTGGCGGCGGCCGGCTGGGTACTGGTGAAATCCTTGCAGGGTTTCCGGGGAGCGGCAGGTATTGCCTGGCGATATGGATTGGCCAGCCTGGCCCGGCGTGGCCGTGAAAGCGTGATCCAGATGGTCGCCATCGGGCTGGGCCTTATGGTCCTCCTGCTGCTCACGACTGTACGCAACGACCTGATGGATACCTGGCGCCGGAGCCTGCCTGAAAACGCACCCAACCAGTTCCTGATCAACATTCAGCCACAAGAAGTTCAGCCAATGAAGGCCTTCCTGCGCGAGCACGGACTGGCTGTTCCCCGTTTCGTTCCACTGGTGCGGGCAAGGATGACCACCATCAACGGCCAGGATGTGACGCAGATGACATTCGAGGACCCGCAGGGAAGCGAATGGGCCCGACGGGACGCCAACCTGAGCTGGACCGATCTGTTACAGGAAGACAACACGATTGTCGCAGGCAGGTTCTGGGACAGCGGCACCATGGAAAATGAGGTTTCCGTAGAACAGGGCTTTGCGAATGAACTTGGGCTAGCCCTGGGGGATGAAGTGGCTTTCGACATCGCGGGCGAGACCGCCAGCGCCAAAGTCACCAGCCTGCGCACCGTTGAGTGGGATTCCTTCAGCCCGAATTTCTTCATGGTGTTTACTCCGGCTGTGCTGGAGTCCTTTCCAGCGACTTTCATTACCAGCCTGTACGCAGATGATTCGGACCAGGGTGACATGCTGGACCTGATGCGAGCCTTCCCCAGTGTTACAGCCATCGACCTGGACGCTCTGCTCGGCCAGGTCAGGGACATGATGGACAAGGCCGCGCTGGCCGTACAAGCCGTATTTATTTTCACCCTGCTGGCGGGGTTGACCGTGCTTTGGGCCGCGGTTCAGTCGTCTCATGACGAACGCCGCTATGAAAGCGCCATGCTGCGCACTTTCGGCGCCTCTAAAAAACGCGTGTTGATGGGTGTGGCCACCGAATTCATCGCGCTCGGCCTGCTGGCCGGCATACTCGCCGCAAGCGGCGCCAGTCTGGCCGCTTACCTGCTCGCTGAAAACCTGTTCGAACTGGAATATCATTTCAGCTTCACATTGTGGTTGGCGGGGCCGCTAGCGGGCATGGTCCTGGTCGGCCTGAGCGGCATGGCGGCAAGCTGGCGTGTGATTACGCATGCTCCCTTAAGCGTGTTGAGAGGCATGTAGAAGCCATGGAAAAACTGAGAAACCGGTACCTGGAACAGGGCTACGCCGTGATTGAAGGCGTCATTCCTCAATCCGCCATTGATTCAATTCGCTCGGCGGCAGCACGAATCGTTGACGAGTTCGACATCATTACCCACCGAACGGTTTTTTCAACCAAAGATCGCGACCGTGGCCGTGACGACTATTTCATGCAATCAGCGCAAGCCGTTCATTGTTTCCTGGAAGAAGACGCACTCGATGCGGAAGGAAATCTGGTCCACCCAAAAGAACGGGCCATTAACAAGATTGGCCACGCCATGCACGACCTGGTTCCCGAATTTTCAGCGTTTTGCCGCCTGCCATTGTTTGCCCAATGCCTGCGCTCTATTGGCTACCGATCTCCGGTCCTGTGGCAAACCATGTACATCTATAAGCAGGCTCGAATCGGTGGCGAAGTTCGCTGGCACCAGGACGCTTCTTACCTGGTCACCGATCCTCCATCGATCGTCGGTTTCTGGGTTGCGCTCGAGGATGCCCACCGGGAGAACGGATGCCTGTGGGTACATCCCGGGGGCCACCACAGCCCCCTGCGGGAAATCTATGAAGTCGACCATCAATCCTTGACCGGGGCGCTGCGTGAACTGGACGCCACGCCCTGGCCTTCTGCCACTGAAGGTATTGCGGTGGAAGTTCCCGCGGGCAGCCTGGTCATCTTCAACGACCACATGCCTCATTACAGCTCACAAAATCGCTCAGAGACATCGCGCCAGGCATTTTCCATGCATTTCGCTGAAGAGAGCGCCCACTGGTCAGCACAGAACTGGCTGCAACGGCCCCGGCTGGGCCATTTCAAGCTTTAAAATGTCACCAGAAACCCGCCAGCGTTGAATGTCCAGCTTAAGGAGTTCGTTATTTTGCAGTGCGGCAACTTGAATTCGATTCCCTGACACTGGAGATCGGAATGGTTTTCTGAACGACAAATCGCGCTTTTATTTAACGAAAGTTATACAATTCGTAGTTACCATAAACACTGGGGAGGAAGGTCCATGTCCGCATCCAACAATAATATATACCAAAACAATCTCTTACACATAATTTCCTCATTGCGCCATGCGCACTGGGGTGTCATGATTGCCCTATCGCTGTGCCTGGGTTTGGCAACGCCAGTGATCGCCCAGGAGGAAGCAGAAGCCCTCAGCACAGCAGAATTATTGCTGGAGGAAGTAATAGTCACCGCCCGAAAACGTGAAGAATCGGCACAACATGTTCCGCTCTCAGTGACCGCCTACGGATCAGATCAGCTTGAGGCTTTGAAAATTCGCGACCTGCAAAATCTGTCCGTCGCCATGCCGAACGTCGCCATGGATGACATCGGCACGTTCCGCAGCACGGCCAATTTTTCCATTCGAGGCCTGGGCATCAACTCATCGATCCCGTCCATCGACCCGACCGTCGGTGTGTTCATAGATGGCGTGTACATCGGTCAAAACGCCGGCATCATCCTCGACATGTTTGACATCCAGAGCGTTGAGATTCTGCGTGGCCCACAGGGCACGCTATTTGGCCGCAATGTGACCGGTGGCGCCGTGCTGATCAATACCAAGCGGCCAACGGACGAGTTGGAATTTTCCGCACGGGTAGCCATCGATGGCAACCCAAATGGAGACGGCGGCACCAACACTTATGCGATGGCCAGCATTTCCGGACCCATCAGCGACACCGTTGGGGTCAGGGTCAGTTTTTACCGTAACGATGACGATGGCTGGTTCGTGAACCTGGCCAACGGCGAAGATTTTGGGCAAGCGGAAACGACCATCTTCCGGCCGGTACTGACATTTCAACCCAGCGACAACGTGGAAGTAACCCTGCGCTGGGAGCACCTGGAATCCGATGGGCAAGGGCCGGCTTCACAAACCCATATCAATGGTACCGGTGTCCCCGGGTTTTTTGCCAATTTCGACCGTGACAGTTTCGACTTCTCGATTGACGATGAGGGATTTGTCGACATCGAAAACGACTTCGTTACCGTGGAAGTCAACTTGGACGTGGCTTTGGGTGACGGCAGAATCACCAACATCTTCGGCTGGCGGGATTACGCCTCCAACGGGGAAAGCGATATCGACGCCCAGCCGGTGGCGTTATTCCATGCCCCGTTCTGGAACTATTCGGAGCAATACAGCAACGAACTTCGCTACAACGGTAATTTTGGTCAATCAAATGTTACGGTCGGAGTCTTCTGGTTTACCAATGAAATCAATTATCACGAACGACGCAACCTGGTTGATCTCAGCCTCCTTGGTCTAGCTCCACCTGGATTCTCGCCGCTGGTTAGACAGGATGGCGGCGGCGATTACTGGGTGGATTCACTCGCGGCGTTTCTTTCGGTTGATCATCAAATCAATGATGACTGGTCTGTGAATGCGGGTATTCGGTTCACCCACGAGAAAAAGAAAGTCAATATTGCTTCCTTGGTTCGTAATACCAGTGTTTTCCCTGCTCTTAATCAGTGCAATGTCACGCTGCGCCTGGGCCCCTGTATCTTTGACTTCAGCGATGAGGAGACCTGGAACGCATGGTCCGGCAAGCTGGGCTTCGGTTATAGCATTTCTGACGACAAGCGGATGTATGCACACTGGTCGCGGGCTCAACGCTCCGGTGGCTACAACCTGCGCAACACCGCGCTTGATACGGTCAATTTCGGACCCGGTCCCTTCGATGAGGAAACGGTCGACAATTTCGAGCTGGGTTTCAAGTCCGATCTGAGTGGTGGCGGCCGGTTCAATGCTGCCGTATTCTTCACCCAGATCGATGACATGCAACGTGAAATCAATCTCTCCGATCCTATTGCCGGCGTGGTACAGGTGATTAAAAACACCGCCGATGCCGAGATTCTCGGCGATCAATCTTTGCAAATTCAACTGACCACGGCGCGGGCGCTGGTGGCCGGGGAAGGCGATGGGGCGATCGTCTTCTTTCCCGACGGCACCTCCAGCGGCGGGCGCGTCATTCTGCAAAGTGGCAGCGCGGTCAGCGTTGTCGAAGTTGACTGGATGACCGGCCAGACCCGCATCAGCACCGGCGATGCTGCCGATGATAGTGGAGGGCGCGATGGCTGACCGGCAGGAAGGCTTCAGCCTGATCGAAACGCTTGTGGCGCTGGCCCTGCTGGGGCTGGTGTCGGGAACGGTCTATTCGTCCTACACCGCCAGCATGCTGGGCAGCGAGGAAAGCGCGCAAACCGCGCTGGCCACCCGTTTTGCCAAGTCGAAGCTGGATGAAATATCGGTAATCGGTGTTCTTGATGAGAGCAGACATCAGGGCACGACCGGCGATGGCTTTCGCTGGCGTGTTGAGGTGACCCCGATCAAAGATCAGGAAACTTCCGTTGCCCAGGCCGGGCGGCAGCCCCGAGGGCAGCCCCGAGGGCAGCGCGCAGCGGCGCTGGTGACGGTCACCGTTAGCTGGCAGGGGCGCAACGCGGATCGCTCCGTGGAGCTTACCACGGTGCGCCTGATCGCCGCCCAGACCTCCGGGGAGCGAGAAGGATGAGCGCGCAAGGTTATCTGACCCGGCAGGGTGGCTATACCCTGATTGAGATGCTGGTGGCGCTGAGCCTGACCGGCTTTCTCTCGACCGCCCTTCTGGCGAATGTGGGCATGGGCGCGCGGGTTTGGGATACCATCGAGGATCGCAGCCGGCAGAGCGCCAACGGTAATGTTCTGGAGAAAGTCTTGCGCCGGCATATCGAGCTGGCGGTGCCGCTGAGTGTGACCGCCGGAGAAGGCAGCGTCATGGGCGGCGGACAGCCGGTTTATTTCGAGGGCAGCAGCCAGAGCCTGCGCTTCTTCACTGAAGCGGGGGCGGGCGGGCTGCCACCCGGAATATACGGTGTCGAATTCGCCATTTCCGAAGGCACGGCCATTTCCGAAGGCAGGGATGAACAGGACGGTCCGGTGCTCACCGTGCGCCGTGCGCG
>JADFKH010000145.1 GCA_022565025.1 Pseudomonadota bacterium | reverse complement strand
CGAGTCGTGAAGCGGTTGACCGTTAGGCGCGCCTCGCCGGTAATGGCGCGTCCTTACCAAGAGGTGCAACACCGCGGACGACTGCTTCACGGCCCGCCCGAAGGGAGCTACCCAGATGCTCCAATACGGCGTTGCAGTCCTTGAAAAGGACATGCCATTTCCTGCGAACTGCGTCTTGTCTTGGAACATCTGGGTAGCTCTGAACCCATCAATACAAGCTTGACAGTACACTAGTCGACGATCAGTTCGTATTGACGACTCACCCGTTCAACGGCTTCTGCCTCACCCGTTGCAAAGCGTGGCCTGAATCGGGTGGCCGATAGTCTTCTGCGCAAACGAGAGGCAAAGACTTGGTCCTCCGGTTTGGCGGCGGAGACCTGAATATTTCTCGCTTTACCCCGGGCAGAGACATCATATTTCGCAAAGAGCACGACTCGCCTGCCATCTTTCGCTATTGTTGCTGGTTGCCAGAAGTCTCCGTTGGCCGGCAGTTCAGCGGGACTACCCAACCACTGCTCCAACAACTCGGTGTCACCGGCATTCTCCAGGATCTGAAAGACCTTAGAATACTGCTGATTCGCGCCGTTGGAGCTTCCGTTCCACTGCTGCCAGTCGCCCAGCTCCAGGTAAATACTGGCGAGGTCAGCGGCTTCACCGGTTGATGCAATGCGATCGATCAACTCCTGTAACAGGGAGCGTCCCCTGGCGGCACTCGTTCGCTGAATATCTTCCAACCGTCGCTGCTTAAATTCTAGGCCGGGCTCCTGGTTCGACTGGATTGCTCTACTTGGCAGGAAGGTGAAAGTCTCGTCGGGTAGCTCAATTTCCGATTGGAGCAAGTAGAAGTTCCGGATCTGGCTCAGAACCAGCTGCCGATACCAGTCCTGGCCCACCGCCGTTGACTGCGCGACAGATTCCAGAATACGTTTATTGAGTTCATACATAGCCAGCAAGCGATTCTTCCGCTCGCCGTCCAGTTTCAGGAGAAAAGCCTCCCGCTGCCAGCGCAAGTACTCCAGGCTGGCCCGCAGGCGTAATTCCGTATAAGGGGGCTGCCCATTACCGTACAACCTGAAAAAATACTCGTAACGATCGTCCAGAGCCTGCATATCCCCCGCCAGGCGATAGGTATCCAACAGCTCACGTAGCAGTGGAATTTGTCGCTCACTGTAAAGCCCATCGTTCACCCGCACCAGGTGGAGAGCACGCTCATACAAGTCCAGTGCCTCATCAAATTTACCCTGGTCGCGGTAGTAGTTTCCCAGACTGGATAATGGCTCGGCCAGCGCATCGGAATAAGGCCCACCCGACAGCTCCCGTGTCTGTATTTGCTCCAGAAAGGCACTCTCATCGGCATCGCTATACTCTTCTCGCGGTACAGGAAGGCCGCGAGGACTACCATCCTCCCAACTCCGGTCAATGCGGACATATTCCTGACCATAGAGCTCGGGCGATTTGGCGACAACCCATGGTTGAGTCAGGAACAGGCCAAGCCCCAACAGCACCAGCAAACAGTGTCTGCAGCTCACCGCTGCAAATGTCGTGCAATTATTCACATTTCCACCCAATTTTTCATACCTCAAGCGCAGCTCCAATGATCCGAAAGCACTTCTGCCTGCCTCAACACCAGCTCAATCGCCTCTTTTTGCTTATCGGGGGGGTACTTCCAGCGGCGCAGAGTAATCCGCACCAGGTTGCGCAGCTTGGCGCGCACATTTTCCCGCACCTGCCAGTCCACAGTGGTGCTTTTCCTGAGCTTTTCCGTCAACTCATGAGCAATCTTTTTCAGCGTGTCGTCACCCAGCTGCCGGACCGCTGATTCGTTATTGGCCAGGGCAGCATAGAACGCCAGCTCATCGCGATTGAGACCCAGCTCTTTTTCCTTTTCCAGTTCCTTCTGGAAGTCCTTGGCCATCTGAATCAGTTCTTCGATAACCTGGGCCGTTTCGATTGCCCGGTTGTGGTATTTGCGCAAGGTAGCCAGCAGCCGGTCACCGTATTTCCTCTCGCGCACCACGTTGGTTTTGGTATTCGCCCGGATCTCATCGCGCAGCAATTTCTCCAGCAATTCCGCCGCCAGGTTCCTACTCTGCAGGTGGCGGATATCTTCCAGGAACTCGTCGGACAGCAACCCGATATTTGGTTTGTCCAGACCCGCGAGTGCGAAAATGTCAGCCACGCCTTCGGCGATTACGGCATTGTCCAGAATCTGCTTGAGCGCTGAATTCTTTTCTTCCTCGCTACGCTTCTTGTCTACCGTGGTGTACTTGGCAATGGCAGCCTTGACGGCGGAGAAGAATGCTATTTCCGTGCGCCGGTCTCTCGCCTCGTCCAGTGTGCCGCACAGGGAAAATGCCTTGCTAATCGCGAGAACCGCGTCCATAAAGCGCCGCTTGCCGTTAACGAGGCCCAGAATGTGGTTGGTGGCAGGCACCAGCAATGTCAGAGCGCGGGTTTCATATGCGCCGTAGTCGAATCCCCTGCCGCCTTGCTCCAGTGGCGTTGCAAACATCCCCCGCACGATATCCAGTTTTTCCAACAGCACCGCCAGTGCTTCTTCGCAGAAGTTGGCCGGCCGGCCCCGGCCTTTGGAGTCGGTGTAGGTTTTCAGCGCGTTCTTCAGTTCATTGGCGATGCCGATGTAATCCACCACCAGGCCACCGGGCTTGTCTTTGAACACACGGTTTACGCGGGCAATCGCCTGCATCAAATTGGCGCTGCGCATGGGTTTGTCAACGTACATGGTGTGCACGCACGGAGCATCAAAACCGGTCAGCCACATGTCCCGGACAATCACCAGCTTGAGCGGATCTTCGGGATTTTTGAAACGGCGCTCAAGTCGCTTCTTCTGGGCCTTGGAGTAAATGTGTTGCTGCAACTCGGGCCGGTCGCTGGCGCTGCCGGTCATCACCACCCGGATGGCGCCGTCTTGCGGATCCCAGGCCCCGCTTGCCCCATCCTTGCCGGCGAGGCGCGAGCCGGCCCAATCCGGTCGCAAGGCGATGATTTCATCGAACAGGCTCACGCAGATATCGCGGCTCATGCCAACGATCATGGCCTTGCCCTCGAGGATCGCACTGCGCTCTTCATAGTGCTGCACCAGGTCCTCGGCAACCTCTTCGAGCCGGGGCGCAGCGCCCACCAGCTTCTCCAGCGCCGCCCATCGGCCCTTGGTTTTTTCCCGTGCCTGCAGGTCTTCCTCGTCCTCGATGACCTCTTCTACCTCGGCATTGAGCTGTTCGATCGCCTCGCGGTCGATGTCCAGCTTGGCCAGGCGGCTCTCGTAGTAAATCGGCACCGTCGCGCCATCGTCCACCGCATCCTGAATATCGTAGATGCTGATGTAGTCCCCGAACACCGCCCGGGTGTCCCGGTCCTCGGTGGCAATCGGCGTACCGGTAAAGCCAATGAACGAAGCGTTCGGCAGTGCATCGCGCAAGTGCTTGGCGTAACCGTACTTGTACTGGCCGGTTTTCGTATCCAGCCGCGCCTGATGACCGTATTGACTGCGATGCGCCTCATCGGAAATCACCACGATGTTTTCACGCAGATTCAGTATGGGATGCCGCTCTTCACCATTTAGCAGGGAGAACTTCTGCACCGTGGTAAAAATAATCCCGCCGGCCTGGCGTTTGGCCAGTTCCTCGCGCAAATCATCGCGGCTATCGGCCTGGATGGGTTGTTGTTTCAGCAGGTCAGTTGCCGCGCTGAAGGTTTGATACAACTGGCCATCGAGATCATTACGGTCCGTCACCACGACGATGGTCGGATTGTTCATCTCCGGCTGCTGCAGCAACTTACCCGCATAACAGACCATGGAAATACTCTTACCCGAACCCTGGGTGTGCCAAACCACACCCGCCTTGCGCGAACCCGGCACTACCTTGTCGCCATAGGTCGCACGCTGCTCTCGCACCTCCCCTGGCCGCGACGCGATCATCGTCACCCGCACTGCCTCGCGCACCGCATGGAACTGGTGATAAGCGGCGATCTTCTTGATGATGGTGTCGCCATCGTGTTCAAACAGAATAAAGTGGCGGATGTAGTCCAGCAGCAACTCGCGATCAAAGAAGCCCCTGACGACTTTCTCCAGCTCATACTCCAGTAGCGGCTTGTCGTCTTCATCCCTGATGGTCCGCCACGGCATGAACCACTCTTTGCTGGCCGTCAACGACCCGATCCGTGCCGTCACTCCATCCGATACCACCAGCGCCTCGTTAAAGACAAACAAATCCGAAATTTCGTCTTTGTAGGTCTGCAGTTGATTATAAGCATCCCAGACATCCGCATTTTCATCGGCCGGGTTCTTCAACTCGATCACCGCAATGGGCAGGCCATTGATGAACACCACCACATCCGGGCGCCGGTTCATCTTCGTGCCCTGCACCGTGAACTGATTGACCACCAAAAACCGGTTGTTATCCACCCGGTTGAAATCAATCAGCCGCACATGCTCGTGCTTTTCCTCACCAGCCTGCCGGTAAATGACCGATACACCTTCCAGCAGCAGTTTGTGGAATGCATGATTGCTCTTGATCAGCACCGGAAACTCAGGCTGGGCGATCCCGGCGGCCACCTCCTCCAGCTTTTCAACAGGTACGGTGGGATTTATGACTTGCAGGGCGCTTAACAAACGGCCCTGCAAAATAACCTGGCGATAGTCACTGCGTTCGGGCTTGTCACCATCGGGAGCGATATCCGGGCCGTAGACACAATCCCAGCCCTGGTCACGGAACCAGTCGAGGCAGAGTCGTTCGAGTTGGTCTTCGGTGATCAAAAGCGATTGGCCCCGTTAGTATTGCTATGACAGGATATAAGAAGGGATGATAAAAAGCACAAAAACCTAAAGGCCTGCCCGCTGACATGCCGGGCCGACATACGATCAGATCTCCCCGACAACCGAAGTGAGGGATTTAAAACTACATAAATAATATATACTTCAGTGTCACAGTGAAGTATCATTACTTACTGAAGTATATGTCATTGCGCAGGAGGCCTGATGCAGAAGATCACTCGCCGGATTGAAGTTGCCATGCGTGCAATATTACCTCAAGGTATTGAAGCCGACTTCACACCGCTGGATCGTGTAACCGTCAAAATGATATTGTCCAACCACGAAATCAGCATTAAGTGGGTTGGTGAAGGCTGGCTTGGTCAGATTCGCCCGATCTTAAAAGAGCCCACTCTTCCCGATGTTGTAGTTGCCCGGCGGATGTCTCCTGGCGCTCGCGAAGCATTGACTGATGCGAGCATAGGATGGGTTGACGAACTAGGCGCCGCTGAGATTGCTATCGGCAGTATCATTGTTTCGCGATCCGGTCGACCAGCCCCTAAGTCCGAAAAACCGAAGCGTTGGACACCGGCAGTTCTTGCCGTCGCAGAAGCGTTACTTTGTGGTCATAAACCTACTGTATCAGAAGTTTATGATGCGACGGGCCTTTCTTGGGGGAGTTGTACCAATGCTCTGCGCGTATTGGAAGATCTGAATCTAATATCATCGACTGCGGCGAGGGGCAGAAGATCTGCCCGTCAGATCGTGAACGCGAAAGCATTCCTTGAAGCTTACGCTTCGGCTTGCACTGCCCTGGCAACGAATAACAAGCTTGTTGTAGGGCTATCGTTGCGCGATCCCGTTGAAGATCTGGTGAAGATCGGTCGCAAGTGGACTGAGCTTCATGTTAAATGGGCGGCATCGGGTGCTGTGGCAGCTACGGTACTCGCGCCTATCCTGACCAACGTAAGCTCGGCGGAAGTCTATGTTGATGGCCGCACGATCACAGAACTTGAACTGATTGCCAGGCAAGTAAACCTGTTGCCAATTGAGGGAGGGCGTCTGACCTTGAAAGCATTTCCAACACCTGCGATGGGCCGGCTTTCGACCCATCAAGACGGGCTTATGATCGCGCCGTGGCCAAGGGTATATGCGGATTTACGAAAGATTGGCGTTCGTGGAGAAGAAGCTGCTGAACATCTCAGGGAGCTGATGCGTGCCAGATGAAATAGGCCGTTCACGAGTTGGACGGGCGGCAGCGGAAGCTGCTCTTGTACGTGTCGTTCATTGCTATGGTTCATGCCCGGAATTTGTTGTGATCGGGGGATTGATCCCGGCACTCCTTTGCTTGAACAGCACCTACCAACATGCCGGAACCACAGACATTGACGTGCAAGTTGATCTTGAGATTGCCTGCGGTGCAGTAAACACGAAACGCCTCGAACAGGCCCTTCAAGAAGCCGGTTTCACACCAACATCAGAGCGTGTTTGGCGCTGGGTCATTGAAGAACCCGCCAAGCCCAAGGTCGAAGTAAAATTTGAATTGCTCGCTGACCTCGATTCGAGGCCATCGGGCGATATCCTGTCGTTTGATGAGTGCGATCAATTGGGCGCCGTCAACCTCAGGGGAACGCGGTTCGCCGCCCGCGATAAGCGCACCATAAAAATGAGTGCTGAGATTAAGGGATCCACATACGAGATAGAGGTCAATGTTGCCGATATCGCCGGCTTTCTTCTTGCAAAAACTGCAGCTGCGTACTCGCGTCGACTACCAAAGGACTGGTACGACATCGCTTTCGTATTGCTGAACAACGACATCGGCGGGCCCGATGAGGTAGCAAATTTAGTGCTTAAAAAATTCGAACGTGAGCTTGTTGGCGAGGTGCGCACGGCGCTAAAAGATCTTGCAGCAAATTTTGAGTCGCATAGCTGTCAGGGTGCAATTGCATTCTCACAGCAGATCCTCGTAGATCATCCGGATCTCGACGAACAGACGGTCCGTGCTGATGCCATAGTCGCAGTTACTGCGTTCTACAAGACCTTATATCCTGACAAATGAGCATCACTGAGACGCGGTTGTTGCCAGGGCAACGCCAGTGGCAGAAAACCCATAAAGGCCTGCCCGCTGAGCCCGCCTGGCGAATTAGCGGTATTTTTTTGTCAGAAGAAAGATGGCCGTTTTCTGACGAAATGCGAATACCAAGTCAGCGTCCAATTACCGGTTAAAGCTCCGTCCAATTATCGGTTAAAGCTCCGTCCAATTATCGGTTAAAGCTCCGCTGAATGGCTATGGTGCTACCAGTATTTGGAAAGTCATTCTTGAAGAATTCGTGTCTACAATCATGTGTCGACAGATCACGCCCCCGGCCTTACCAGGGTAATACCACCTTCTGGATAGATTTCTGCAAACCGGCAATGTTTCCGGCACCACTGGGCGGCCTCCGGGCTAAACCACTCGCACAGCTGGATCATGTTTTCGTGATGCTTGGACAGGTTCCAGTGCAAAATTGGCTCATGGTGAGCGACCCTGTTTCTTAGAATTCTAATAGGCGTCAGTTTTTTTGAAATATTTCCCTACCTCATGTATAAACTGAGTGTACACCCCGGTACCGTCTCTGCCTCTGACACGCGGCCGGGGTAAATTTTTTTATTTTTTTTATTT
>JADFKH010000144.1 GCA_022565025.1 Pseudomonadota bacterium | reverse complement strand
CCGCCAATGCGAACAATACATTGACCTTCGCAGGCTCCTATAACGACGCCAAGCTACAGACTGATTTCTGGCGCACGAAGGATCTCGAAGAGGCAGGCGAACCAGCAAACGCGCCGGCAGGTACACCCATGCCCTATGTGCCGAAGTGGCAGTTGACCGGCATCTGGCGGAGTAATTTTGACATTGGGTCCATGCCCAGTTTCTTCCAGGCTGCTGTCTCCTACACCGACAAACGCTGGAACGATCTGGACATAACCAATGTTCCCGCCAGGCGGGAGATGGTTGATTACACGCTGGTGGATCTCTCCGCGGGCATCGATAGAGACAACTGGACGCTTACTTTTTACGTCAATAACCTCCTCGATGAGCGCGCGCAAATCGATATCGAGGATCCAGGCTATGGCGGGTTGCCGAACCTTTCCCGGCCACCGGGACATAAATGGACCACCACTCCCAACCGGCCCCGGTCGTTTGGTATTCGATTCGGTCAGAGATTCTGATCCCTTCACCCAAGACCGCGGCTGGCATCAACCAGCCGTGGTTATGGTTGCGTCCTGGCCATTCCCTGCGAACCCCGCCTTGCGCTGCCCGTTACAGGAACTGTTCGTCCAGGATGCGGTCTTCGAGTGAATGCTCGGGGTCGAACATCAATTTGAGGGTAACATCCTTGTCCTCGAACACGTCCACGCTAACGACGTTGCGAACTTCATGGGCATCGGCAGTGGCGCTGACGGGACGCTTATAATTCTCCATGATTTCAAAGCGGATACGTGCGCTGGAGGGTAGTACAGCACCTTTCCACCGACGTGGACGGAATGGCGATATCGGGGTCAACGACACGGCCTCAGTGCCCAGCGGCAGGATTGAACCCTGCACCGACAAGTTGTAGGCGGTGCTGCCGGCAGCGGTGGCAACCAACACCCCGTCACAAATCAGTTCTTCCACCTTGACCGAGCCATTTACCAGAATACGTATATGCGCTGCCTGGCTGGTTTGTCTTAGCAGAGCAACCTCGTTGATCGCCAGAGCCGTAGACTCATTGCCGCCTTCGGTGACGGCAATCATGCGCAGGGGATTCAACTCGACACAGTCAGCCACGCCGAGACGTTCCATCAGGCCATCTTCACGATGCAGGTTCATCAGGAAACCGACGTTGCCGATTTTCATACCGTAAACCGGCAGGTTGACCGGCAACAGGCGATGCAGTGTACGTAACATGAAGCCATCACCCCCCAAGGCCACGACAACATCGGCATGTTCTGCCTCAGACTGACCATAGCGTGCCTGCATATCCGCCAAAGCCACCTGTGCCGCATCGGAATCGCTCGCTACAAAATGAATTTTGCGTTCCGTAAAGATCCTGGCGTTTCCAGCAGTCATGCTGTTTCATTGACCAGTTGGGCCAGCGACCGGACGGCAACTGCAATGGTGGCATAGTCCATTTCTGCATGGTTCCTCATGTCATGCATCATGTCCATGGGCCGCTGGACACAATTCCTGTTTGCGTCGATCCAGGCAGCCACCGGATCACGTTCATCCCCGGCCGCCTGTAGAATCCGTTCAACCAGGTGATTGTGCTGTGTGAACAGTTCATCACGAAGATTGGCCCGTGCCTGTGCATGCCATTGAACCAACACTTCCAGGGATTCCACCTGCCGGATCATCCATCTCAGGTTCAGTGAGTGACCCAGACCGGTAAATACTTTCGCCACCAATTCCACATCCGTTCCTCGCCTGACAGCAATCTCAACCACGTCCAGCGCTGGGAATAGGTAATCCAGCATCACCGTGCGGGTGGCCAGTGTCTTGGGAAAAGCTCCATCCAAGTATGGCTGCATCTGACTGTTCACGGTAGTAATGTCTGCAGCAGATATAATGTTCTGCGTTGAGCGCTTCAGTTTATTCAGGCCAGGAGCCAGCCGGTCCACCGTTTCCTGGATATCCAGATCACTACCCGGAAGGTTCAACAACCAGCGGGTGGCTTGCCGGAGCAGGTTCCACATCTTGAGCAGAGCCGAAATCTGCAAGTCAGTATCGACCTTGTTGTCCAGCGCCTCAATTTGTAACCAGAATTTTCGGGCTGCAAAAATACCGCGGGCAATCGTATACGCTTTGGCCACCTGGGCAGGCTCAGCACCGGTCTCATCGTGCATGCGCAACGTAAAAGATGCACCCATCCGGTTAACCAGGCTGTTGGTTACCTGCGTGGCTATAATTTCCCGTTTCAGGCGATGTGCGGGCATATAGTCCGCAAAACGGTCCTGCAAGGGCTGCGGGAAATACCTGATCAATTCGCCTGACAGGTAGGGATCTTCGGGAACATCGGATGCCAGCAACTGCTGATAAAGCCTGATTTTGCTGTAGGAAAGCAGCACGGAAAGTTCCGGCCTGGTCATCCCCTCTCCCCGGTTTCTCCGCTCCGTCAACTCTTCGTTATCGGGCAGGAACTCCAAGTCCCGGTCAAGCAGGCCTTCATCTTCCAGCACGCCGATGAAATGCTGCTTTGATCCCAGCCTCGGCCCGGAGAACTTCTCCATCATGGACAGCGCCTGGGTCTGGAGATAGTTGTTGCGCAACACGAGAGCGGCAACTTCGTCAGTCATTCCGGCAAGCAGCGTGTTACGTGATTGCATATCGAGCTCTCCCGCCCGCATCACCTGGTTGAGGAGAATCTTGATGTTGACCTCGTGATCAGAGGTGTCCACTCCGGCGGAGTTGTCAATGAAGTCCGTATTGACCCTGCCACCGGCTTGGGCAAACTCCATCCGGCCCAGCTGAGTAAAACCCAGATTGCCGCCCTCGCTGATGACCTTGCATCTTAGGTCCCGGCCGTTAACCCGGACTGAATTATTCGCCAGGTCACCCACATCAGCATGACTCTGGGTTGAGGCTTTGACATAAGTTCCGATGCCACCGTTCCACAACAAGTCAACCGGGGCTTTGAGCAGTTCACGGATTAACTTATTCGGCGTCAGTTGCTGATCGTCAATACCCAGCCATTGCCTGACCTGGGCACTGATGGGTATGGTCTTGTCTTGCCTTGAATACACACCTCCGCCCTTGGATATCAGATCGGGCTTGTAATCCGACCAAACGGAACGGGTTTTGCGGAACAGGCGGCGGCGCTCTTTAAGCCCTGCTTTTTCATTGGGATCGGGGTCCAGGAAAATGTGCAGGTGATTGAATGCGGCTTTCAGGGCGATGTGCCTGGACAGGAGCATGCCGTTGCCGAACACATCACCACTCATGTCACCGATACCGACCACGGTAAACGACTCGCGCTGTATGTCGCGGCCCATCTCACGGAAATGTCGCTTTACTCCTTCCCAGGCGCCCCTGGCAGTAATTCCCATGGCCTTGTGGTCGTAGCCCACCGAGCCTCCGGACGCAAAGGCATCGCCCAGCCAGAATCCGTGCTGATGCGCTATATCATTGGCAATATCGGAAAATGTGGCCGTGCCTTTGTCCGCTGCGACAACCAGGTAAGGGTCATCCTCATCACGCCTCACAACGGCCTTGGGTGGCAGGATTTCTAATTCATCTAAATTATCAGTTATATCCAATAATCCATTGATAAAATTAGTATAACAACTGATACCTTCCCTTAATAATGCATCGCGTCCACCCTGGCCCGGTGGACGCTTTACAACGAAGCCGCCCTTGGCGCCAACCGGAACGATCATGGTATTCTTCACGCTCTGCGCTTTCATCAACCCCAGCACTTCGGTTCGGAAATCTTCACGGCGGTCAGACCATCGCAATCCACCTCGAGCGATCTTGCCACCGCGCAGGTGAATGCCCTCGAAACGCGGAGAAAATACCCAAATTTCCCGGTACGGCCGTGGCAGGGGAAGATCCGGAACCGCCTGTGAATCAAGTTTGAAGCTGATGTAATCTTTCGCATCGCCATGCTCGTCAACCTGGAAATAATTGGTGCGCAAGGTGACCCCTATGATCTCGTAGTAGGCGTGCAGTATGCGATCTTCATCCAGGCTCGCAACAGACTCAAGAGACCGCTTGAAGGCGCGGCTGATTGCCGCTACCTGTGTTTCGCGATTTCGTTCACGGGCTGACACCATCTCATGGATGTACTCCAACAATACCTGGTCCCCGGTGCAGTCTCCACCGAGCAAGGCCTCGAACCGCCGGGCCAGTTTCCTGGTCCGAAGCTCTTTACGGTAATCGGACTCATGGTCACGAGCGGGATCAAACGATGCTTCAAAAAGTTCAACCAGCAGGCGGGCGATTAACGGGTGTTTCGCCAACGTTTCTGCCATGTAGTTCAGTGAAAAAGGGATTCCTGTCTGCAGCAGGTATTTGCAGTAGGCACGCAGCATTTTGACCTGCCGCCAGTGCATCTGGGATGCGATGACCAGCCGGTTGAAACCGTCACTTTCCGTGTCTCCACTAAGCGCGCGCTTAAAAGCCTCCTGAAAAAGGTCCCGGATAAGCTCCAGGTCCAGTTCGCTTTCCAGCCCGGTGGTCATGTCAAAATCCTGGATCCAGAGACGCTCGTCGTGGGGTAAATGTAATTCATACGGCCGCTCACTGACTATGAGCAGGCCGAGGTTTTCCAGTATGGGCAATACTTCAGACAGCGGGATCGGATCATGTTTTCGAAACAGCTTTAAACGGATGATGCCGCTGTGGTGCTTGCGGGGCCTGTAAAGGCTCATGCGCAGATCTTCGCCAGCATCTACCGCCGCCGCGTTTTCAACATCGAAAGCTGCAACCCAGGGAGAAACATCTTCCTTGTAGGCCTCGGGGAAGGCCTTCCTGAAGCGTGCAGCATAAGCCAACCCCGCCTCTTCACCGTGCTTGCGTACCAGCGTTTCAGTCAAT
Source organism: Pseudomonadota bacterium (assembly GCA_022565025.1). Classification (GTDB taxonomy): domain Bacteria; phylum Pseudomonadota; class Gammaproteobacteria; order Xanthomonadales; family SZUA-36; genus JAJRRA01. Next base: position 2,594 of record JADFKH010000144.1, on the reverse strand, counting down.
TCATCCGTCCAGGAACGCACCGCTTCGACAATTTTCTGCTCCAGCGCCGGTACATCAGGCTTGATTACCTGGCCCTGTCTGGGACGGATAATTACTTGCAGTAGAGCCAGCCTTGATGCGGACACCCTGACTTCGTAATCGAGACGCTCACCTTTGAGCGCCCGGTACAAGAGGGTCTGTATCGCTTCACGGTTCTCGGTATTGAATCGCTCCCTGGGTATATACACCAAACAGGTCCAGAACCGGCCATACCGTTCCTGGCGAATGAACAGCCTTACCCGCAAACGTTCCTGCAGGTTCAAAACGCCAATCGAGATTTCCTCTAATTCCCTGGAATTGGCCTGGAACAGCGTGTCCCGCGGCAGTGATTCAAGAATGTGCACCATGGACTTCCAGGCATGGCTTCCCTGGTGCAAACTAACGGAATCTATCACCCGTTGCGCCCTCACCCGCACCAGCGGGGTGTCCATTGCATTAACCCGATAGGCCTGGGAAGTGAACAGGCCCAGAAACCGGCGTTCGCCGATGGTGCGGCCTCGTTCATTGATCTGGAGCACACCGATGTAATCCAGGTAACCGGCTCGGTGAACCGTCGAGCGTGCATTGGTCTTGGTGATGATCAGGGGGGTAATGTTTTGACGTTTCCTCGCTTCTACAGCCAGGCTGCTCAATGGCCTGGATGTTACGGTTTTGTCAGTTTCCCTGAGGATGCCAAGTCCTGAACCCGTAACCAGTTTTAACAGATAGCGGTTATTCCGCCTCTCAACGACGTAGTCGCGTACGCCGAGAAAGATGAAATTGTCAGCCATCAACCAGTGCATGAATTCCCTGCTTTCGCGCATCAAATTCTGGTCAACATGGGGCGCCCAGTCTGGCATTTTGCGAGTGGCATCCCTGGCCCGTTGCTCAATTTCAGCCCAATCTGAAACCGCCCTGTGCACATCATTGAAAGCAGCTTTCAGCCGGCTCTCGATTTTCTCCAGGTCTTCTGGCCGGGTCTTCCGGTCCACCTGGAACTGCATGACCGACTCTGCCTGCCCCTGCTCCTTCCCACGCCCCTTTTTTCTCTTTTGATAGACGGCGGTCAGCTTGCCTTGCGTGTCCCGCTTGAAACGGATCACCGGGTGAACAATCAGGTGCACACCCAGTTTCAGTTCCGACAGCGTGAGCGTTGCCGTGTCAACCAGGAACGGCATATCGTCGTTGACCATCTCGATGATGGTGTGCTGAGATTCCCAACCATCCGTTGCCAGGTCAGGATTGAAGATACGGATCAGCGATTGACCGGGTAAACGAATCTTGAGGAATTCGAGCTGGTTGCTGACGATGGTCGCCAGCGTAGCCGGAGCTTGCCGGGTAATGTCGTCCAGCGGCACACGGCGGAAATAATACTTCACATACAGGGCCGCCAACCTGGCACGCCGCGCACTCAGGCGACTTTCAAGAATGCTGATTACCTGGTCCAGCAGCAATTGTTTTTGTTTATCGATTCCGGAAGTCATAGTTCAGGACACTACAGTAGCTTTTTTCCAATCGGCTGACACGATTTGCATTTTTACTGCGTGCAGCATGGACACGAATCAATCGCTGAATTATAGCGTCCACAAGCAATTAAATCTTCGACCCGCATAGTGCACGAAGGCGGACCCGTAAGTTTTAGATTTAATCATATCCCGAATCCTTCATGCAATATGCGGGTTTGCGAATTTCGGTAAACATCCGACGCGGACACTTCATCTTGCTGAAGGTTTGTTGGCAATCGCTATTGACCTGCCTCTTTGCAGTCGTTAATCTTTCATATATCTTTTAATCAAGATATCGAGATATATAGTGAATTCGGAAAACAATGCAATGGATCTTCAGCTGGCGTCACACCATTGCCGCTTGCTGGCGGATACGACACGCCTGAGACTGCTGCTCCTACTGGAGCGCGAAGAAATGAGTGTCGCCGAACTGGCTGGCATCACCCAGCTCGCCCAGCCCCGCGTATCCACGCATCTTGCCAAGCTCAGGGAATCCGGGCTGGTGCTTGACCGCCGGGAAGGCGTTTTCGTTTATTACCGCATCTGTACACCGATTGCCGACTCGTCACTGAACTCCCTGTGGCAACTGCTGCGCTGCAATACCCATGATCCGCTGGTCCAACAGGACCTGGACAGAATTCCCGAAGTATTGCAAAAGCGCGCCGGCGGCAGCAGCTGGGCCGATAGCGTGGCGGGTGACATGGAGCGCCATTACTCCCCGGGAAGGACCTGGGAGGCCACCGCACGCGGACTGGTTCACCTGCTGGAACCCGGTGATGTGCTGGACGTTGCCTCCGGGGATGGCGTGCTGGCGGAACTGCTGGCACCGCGAGCGAAGAGCATCACCTGCCTGGACATCAGCGAACGGGTCGTAGAGGCCGGGCGGCGGCGGCTCGAAGCTTTCGGCCACGTGAAATTTGAACAGGGAGACATGCACTCCCTGCCAGTCGATAACGCCTGTTATGACACGGTGCTGCTGATGCATGCCCTGACCTACACCCAGCATCCCGCTACGGTTTTTCAAGAGGCAAGCCGTGTACTCAGGCCTGGCGGCAAATTATTGGCGGTAAC
>JADFKH010000143.1 GCA_022565025.1 Pseudomonadota bacterium | reverse complement strand
GCCCAGCCCAGGACTTTGCGTGCAAATTGGGCTTTCGTTACGCCGATGAATGCTTTAGGCGTTGCCTCAGCCAGGCACTGTTTCAGGGGCTTCATACCGATGCCCGGGTCAATCAGAACCGGTACAACGCCTGCCTTGAACATGGCGAAAAACATCGCGAGGAAGTCCAGGCCCGGAGTGACCATGAGTGCCGTCCTGGTTCCGACTTCGATGCCGTATTCCCGCAAACCTCGTGCATAGCAGTCACTGAGTTCGTTCAGTTCAAGGTAGTTGCAGCTGGTGTATTTTCCACGCTTGAACGGGGTCCATGCCGGGTAATGGATCGCGATGGCGTGGGGTTGCTGTTCCGCCTGCCGGCTTAATGCAGCGGCGACATTGTTGAATTCGTCCTTATTCCTGGGTTTATCCACGGGCATGTCCCTGATTCGAATCTTCCTTGATTTCGATGAATTTTCTGATCGTGTCGACCAACGCCGGCCCGCCATCCTCCAGGATGTAATGGCCGCAGTCCGGATAGCGGTGCAGTTCGGCTTCCGGGTAGTAATCCAGCCAACGATTTAGAAACGTTTTATCGAACACGAAATCCCTTTCTCCCCATGCGATCAGGCATGGTTTGTCCTGTAACAAGTGTAAATGCTCCGCTGTTCGGAGCAAAATGTCAAAACCCGGGTCTTTTTCACTCAGCGGAATGTCCTGTACGAAGCGTGCCGTGGCAATACGGTTGGCCGGTGAATCATAAGGCAGTTTGTAAGCGTCCCTTACCTCTTTTGCGACCGGTTGCTTGAAGCCCACACGTGCTGCGATGCCGGAAAAAGCATTGAAACGGAGCGTCAGGAATTGCCCGAGCCTTAGATCCCGCAGCAGACGCAGGGCCGGTGGCATTCGCTTTTCCTCAGGTATCGGGAAAGCGGCCGTATTCAAAATAACCATTTTCGAGATGCGGACCGGGTTCTGCACGGCCCAGGCGAAGCCAATCATTCCACCCCAATCGTGAACCACCAGGGTCAGCGGTGCGGACAGGTCCAAGCGGCGAACCAGGGTGTCAATATCCTCGATCCGGCTGGCCAGGCGATAGTCGTATTTGTCATCACCAGGTTTGTCGGAAAAGCCGCATCCAATGTGGTCGGGCACGATGCAGCGGAATTTTCCACTCAGTGTTTTTACCAGGTTTCGATAATAAAACGACCAGGTGGGATTGCCATGCAGCATCAGGACTGGCGGAGCATCCGACGGCCCTTCATCGAGGTAGTGCATGCGCAGTCCGTCGCGAGTCTCCAGGTAATGGCTGGAGAACGGGTACAGGTGTTTGGGTGGCCTTGAGTTAAGGAGTCTCAATTTACCAGATAATTTCAGCCATGGAGCAGTTCAGGCCCGAGCCGATGCCGAGCAGTGCCACGCGGTCACCCCGCTTGATTCTTCCCAGTTCTGCGGCTTTTGCCAATACAATCGGCACTGAAGCCGGGCCAATGTTACCCATTTCCGGGTAAATCGCGTGCACTTTTTCCGGGTCGAGTCCGAGCAGTTTGACCAAGGAATCGGTATGCACCTTGCTGACTTGGTGGATGATGAACTGGTCCAGTTCGCTGGCTACCCAGCCAAAGGCAATTTTGGCGGCCAGGAATGTCTTGGACGCAAGCTTCAGACCCTCTGATAACAGGATTCTTGTATCCGTGACCATGCGGTCCATCTGACCTTGACAGAGTTTGTTGAACTCCGTCGCCGAACGCGAGACGCTGCCAAGGTAGGGATGCCCTTGCGGCGCCAGTTCCTTGCGGGCCAGGATCATCGCTGCTGCCCCTGAACCCAGGGTCAGGGAGGCAAATTCAGCGCGAAACTGTTCGGCATCAACATCAGGATCCAGCAGGCGTTCGATGGTGGCTTCCGTGATGGGGCGGCTGGATTCACCATCCACGATCAAAGCATAATCAATTTCCGTCCGTTCAATCATGCGTGAGGCAATGTCCATGCCATTGAGGAATGCCAGGCAGGCATTACCGACGTCGAAATTGAGACAGTTATCTGCCAGTCCCAGGTTACCGTGCACGATGCAGGCAGTGGAAGGCTCCAGGTAATCACGGCAGACCGAGGTATTGATGATGACCCCGATTTTTCCGCGGTCAATTCCTGCATCATCCAGCGCTTTTTCCGCGGCCAGCGTGGCTGCGTCTGAAGGCAGGGTTCCTTCCTCCCAGAAGCGGCGGGCGCCGATACCGGATACTTCCTCCAGTAAATTGTCGCGGATACCCAGCCGCTCGAAAGTGGCCTTAAGTTGTTTCTCGATTTCAATCGATGTGACGCGGATGGGAGGGTCAACAGCGGTCAGTGACTGGATTACGACATTCTTGAATTTCATCGGCTTCGTGCTTCTATCTTTGCAGTGCTCATTATAGACTGACTAGAGTCTATTGACACTTGGCAATGCAAGAAATTAGCGTACATGACGGCCTGGTACGGTCTGAAGAATTCAGCACATGCAGAATGCCTCTGCGTGAGTTGGATCAGCCGCGCCCGGGGGAAGCACACGTCTGGTATCTGGACCTGGGCAGCCTGGGTCTTTCATTGCAACATGCTCTTGGTGGTGGGGCGGACCGGCCAGGACAACAGTGCCTGAGCCTTGGGCAACTAAAGTTTGCAAGGCGTTTCTATCTCAAGCTGCTGCTGGGCGCCTACCTCGGAATCCCGGGTAAATCGGTGAAAATCAACCGCAACAAGCGCGGCAAACCTTCGCTGGACAAATCCGAGCACCAAAGCGATCTGCATTTCAGCATGGCAAAAAGTGAGAATCGTGTACTGATCGGCTTTTCGTGCGCCGCGATGCTTGGTGTGGACCTGGAGCCGGTAGAAAGGCGCGCTCACGATCCATTGGGCCTGGCACGGCGTTATTTCAGTGCCGCCGAAGCCAGGGATTTGGAACTCACTCGCCCGGATCGCCTGGATGAAGCTTTTTTACGTGCCTGGGCCTGCAAGGAATCCGTGGTCAAAGCTTCCGGGCAGGGCATCGCCAACCAGTTTTGCCGCTTTACCGTGGAGACCAACCCGGATCGGCCGCCTGTCATCCTGGACTATGAAAAGGGAGACCCGGCTCAGTGGTCGTTGGCCATGGTGCAACCGGACGAAGGTTTCATGGGCGCGGTTGCCTTGCATCACCGGCGAATGGAACTATATGCCTTCACCCTCACCCCTTCATGATGCGACAGCGAATTCGTCCCCATGGTGCATCCGGATCGAACTCGATGGAATCGGACCGCAGCACCAGCCCAAGTTGTGCAAAGGTGTATTCGAGGTCCGGGAACTGGTCGTTCTCCACGTGCTCGCGATAGAGATCGGTAAATACGGAAGTGCCCGTGATCCGGTCAAATTCTGAAAATAGTTCCCGTGCCTGCCAGGTGCGCTCGCGGTCAAAACAGCATTCCTGCAGCGCAGCCAACGCAGAGTCGAGGGATTGCCGGCCACCAGACAACATTCTAAGTTTGGAATCCGCCTTCAGCATAATGGCAGCCCCGCTCCAGTAAATCCGCATGATTGTTCCCCAGCCTGAGTGTATTGTTGCCCTGGCCAGGCTGCCACTGTTGGTGCCAGCACGTCCGCGCTCGAAACCGCTGTGCAGCTTTTGCCAGGCCTGTTGCTCACTCAGGCGGCCATCTCGTGCACGCAGAACATTCTGGTAATAAGATGCTAGGCCCTCTGACAGCCAGCGGTCGTCTTGGGCGACGTAAGGCAGCAGCATGTGACTCAGCTCGTGAGTTGCTTTCCAGTCTTCCCTGAAACTGTTCAATGAGCGTGTTTCATCGACGAAGAATTCGACAGCGGCGCCGCCGCCCCGCAGCACGTGCGCCCAGGGTACGGCTTCTCCCCTCTGACCGGTGGCGATAACCAGAATTTGTGGCGTCTGTCGTGGGAAACGACCGTAAACTGATGCCACGGCCTTGGCGTTTTCCTTTATCCAGGCGCTGATTGTCTCGTGTTGCCGTGCATTCAGGCGGCCTATTGTGGCCAGCCGGAGTTCGGTTCCGGCGACCGGTATGCGTTGAACATCAAAATGCCCGATGGCGATTCGAGAAGACCACGAAGCCGGGGTTGGAGTCGGGCGGAACACCGGATTGCTGCCCAACTTTCCCTTGGGGCTTGCACGTTCTTTCCACGGCGTGGAAATTGACAGGCCGCGCGGTAGCACCACTTCGACCAGGATGGGCCTGTGCTCACCATCACGCCAGAACCAGAGATCGCCATCAGTTATGATGCTGCCATCCAGGCTCAAAGCCAGGCGATTGTCCTTCTGCCCAGCGGCTTGTTTGAGATTGACCCGCCAACTGACGCAGGCGTCATTGGGCAATTCAGGAAGCGTCAGCCTGCTGCCGTATGAGTATCGGCTGATGTCCCGGCTTTTGGTCCGAATCCACTCGGTGAATCTGGCTGCCTGATTGCTGCGATAAAGCTGCCCGGGCGCTGGACCATCAAAACAGGCTTCAACCTCGACTGCGTGCAAACGGTCGTCAAAGTGCACGCGATAGTAATCGTCTGCCTGCAGGCAGCAGGGCAGCAGCATTGACAGAATGAACAGTCGTCTCACCAGGCCTATTGTGACAGATAGCTTCGGCAAGCGTTCGTCGTCCCGTCGCGGATCTTGCGTGTTTTGGCGAAACCAGCCTGGCTCAGTCCTACAAGCCAGTCGTCACTCACCGCCTCAGGATTGAGGCGGCTACCCAGGCGGCTACTATAACGGCAGCAACAATCGCGAACTCACCCGCCACGTGGGAACTGAGCAGCGCGAGGACCGGTAGTGCAATTCCTGTGGCAAGCAGCGAACCGACCGTCGGTTTTTCAGAGTCGATTGCCAGCGCCAGGAATACGAATCCGGATGCCCACAAGGATGCCTGGAGAAATTGTTCCAGGCTGGGTAGGGTGATGGCCCAGGCAGCGCCTACAACAAGCGCGAGCGCAGGCACAAGGGCGGTGAATCCTTTCGTTGCCAGGCACAGGACGCGATTCAGAGTCCTTACAGAATCTGCTGTGCTTGTCCTGATCGGAAAGTCATTTTGGAACCATTCAATAGTTTGCGTTTTCATCTTTTATCTCCTTTAATATTACTTACTGATAGGTAAGTGTAACGTGCAAATTTTTTAATCTTTGATACCCAGGTCGATGCGGATCTGTTCAAACATGTTTTCGAGAATGTCCATGCCGTGCACACGCGCCATTTGCCGGGCGCCTTGAATGGTGGCCAGGATGGAAACGGCTTTCATTTCGGCACCGCCCTCGAAGGTGAATTCTTCGCGCTCAAGGCCTGTTTCCAGGACTTTGCTCAACCACTTGATCGAATCTTTCATGAAACAGTCATTGGCATCCTTGATGTCATTGCTGAGGTCATCGTAGTCGACCGCCAGCGCTCCAGCCATGCAAATAGGGCGCCCGCGCTGGATTTGATTCATGGTAAAGGCGAACAATCCTTCCAGTTGTGGCCGCGCGGGACCGCCGTAAGCCATGAATTCGGACGTGGCCTTCTTCAGGACCTGGTGATTTTCATCGATCAGTGCGGCGATCAGGTCCATTTTGTTTGGGAAATGGTAGTGAATAGCAGCATTTTTCACGCCCAGCGGTGCGGAAATATCCCGGTAGCTGAACCCGTTGAGCCCGCGCTGCAGCATCAGCTGAAACGCCTTGTCGATGATCTGCTCTCTTGTGTTGCTTGCTGTAACCACTAAGATTTCCTACTTACTTGAAGGTAAGTTTATCAGAGTTCTGAAATAATTGCAACATTTTTTAATGCACTACTTGTTTGACCGGCTCCCGGCCTACAAAACCTGCCCGATTCAGGCGGTCGGCGTAAGGCTTGAAACTGATTTCCCGGCCGAGAAAATCGCTGACCAGTTCTGCCGCCGGCTTGGCGCCGCCTTGCCCCAGCACTTGGTCACGATACTCTCCAGCTGTTTCTACGTTACGCAGACCTTCTTCCTCGAAGCGGGTAAACATATCGGTGGCAATGGCCAGGGACCACTGATAGGTGTAGTAAATCGCCGAATAGCCGTTCAAATGCCCAAAGGAAGCATAGAAATGCGACTCCTCCAGTGGTTGGAACGGCCTGTACTGGCGGTATATGTTGTCGACAAAGGATTTGATATCCAGCCCTTCCGGATTGCGATCATACAAGCCCATGGAGGTGGCTGCGTAGGACAGCTGTGCACGTGTGTTAATGCCCAGGCCAAAATCACGGGCTGCAATCATCCGCTGCAGCAAGGAGCGGGAAATGACCTCTCCGTCTGCGTTCTTTGCGAACTGGGAAATCGTGTCGTAGTCCCATACCCACTCCTGCAGCATTTGCGATGGCGCTTCGACGAAATCCCACTCGGTGGCAATACCCGAGACATTTGCCCAGTGATGCTGGCCAGCAAACAGGTAGTGGATCAGGTGACCGAACTCGTGCAAGAAGGTAACCACCTGGCTGTGCTGCATCAGTTCATCATCCCTGGGAAAGTTACACAGCAGGCTGGCCAGCGGCGTTTGCTCACCGGTGATGCCGTTACGCATGGGAAATACCGCTGCGTGTTGAAATTTTCCATCACGTGGGTGCATGTCGAGATAAAACCGCCCGATCAGCTGATCACCATCCCATAGTTCATAGGGCTCTACATCTTCATGCCAGGTCTCGGTTTCCCATGGTTTGAACCGCACATTGAACAGATCCTGCACCAGCTGGAGAATGCCCTCGCGGGAGCCGTTGTAGTTGAAATACTGCCGGACTTCCTTGGAATCGACATTGAACCGGTCGGTAACCACTTTTTCTTTCAGGTAGCCGAACTGCCAGGATTCAACACGTTCTGCATCCGGTTGTTCCTTTCTTAACTCTGCCAGCAACAACTCGTATTCACGGTCCTGCGCGGCCTGCGTGTACTCAGTCAATTCCTGCAGGAATCCCTTGACGCGCTGAGGGGTTCCGGACATCTTGTCAACCGTTATCAGCTCAGCATAGTTGTCAAAACCCAGTAAGCCAGCCAGTTCATACCTAAGGCTCAGTAGTTTCTCCAGCACCGCCTTGCTTTCGGGGTATGCCCGGGTGGAGGAAAGGACCGACATCTGCCGGCGCAGATCGTGGTCTTCGGCATAGGTCATGAACGGAAACAGGTCGGGATACCGGGTGGAAATACGGATGACACCATCCTCGTTGGGCTGGTGGCCGTCAATGTAATCCTGTGGCAGGCCCGCCAGCATTTCCGGAGAATTCAACTCGAGGTATAACACGGAATCGCGAATATTTTTGTCGAATTCCTGCCCCACTACGGTAATTTCCTGGTTTAGCTCCTTGATACGTTCGCGGGTTGCTTCATCCTGGCTGACACCCGCCAGACGGAAGGAAAGCAGCATCCTCTCAACAGAGCGCTGGGTATCGGCGTCAGCAGAACTGATATCCACACGCGCAACTCGGTCATAAATCGGACGGGAGAGGTTAAAGTCAGACGCCACCTGGGCCAAAGATTGCT
>JADFKH010000142.1 GCA_022565025.1 Pseudomonadota bacterium | reverse complement strand
GCCAACCACCACCACCACGACGATAGCGCCGACCACCACCACGACTACATCAACGTCAACGACCACCACGACGCTGGCACCGGGGGTGCACGTCGGTGGCCTTGGGAGCAATACTGTGTTGAAGCCAAACGGCCACTGGGCAGCGACCGTCACTGTCACGGTGCACGATGCGGACCACGACCCAGTCGCCGCTGCGAGCGTCAGCGCTGGCTGGAGCAACGGCGCCGGTGGAACCGGGGATTGTGTAACGGATAGCAACGGTCAGTGCAGCCGCTCCAAGAACAGCCTCCAGCCCGAAGTGCCCAGCGTCACGTACACGGTTACCGGCGTCATCTTCGGCGGGGCGCCGTATATCTCGGGTGCCAATCATGACCCGGACGGTGATGTTCCAGTGATTATCGTATCGAAACCATAACCCCAGCAACAAATTTTTGGGCCGGCCGCCAGGCCGGCTCCTCAGCCGAAATGACAAGACCGCGATTGAAATGCACCTGTGTGTTGCTGGCAGGCCTGTTGATGAGCGGGCAGCTCGCGGCACATCCTGACCTGCTTCTCCAGATCGATAGCTTGACCCTGCAAATCGAACTTGACCGGGGGTCAAACCCGGAGCTCTACCTCAAACGCGGTGATTTGTACCGGCGCCATGGCCAGTGGGAAAACGCCAGCCTGGATTTTCATCAAGTCCGGTCGCTGGATCCTGGTCACGCACTGATTGACTGGTTTGAAGGCCGGATGAGGGTGGAAGCGGGCCAGTGGCACGATGGAAAAACCCTGCTGTCACGCTTTCTTGCCGCCCACCCCGGCCATGCAGGGGCGCATCGGTACCGGGCGGCCGCCTGGTGGAAGCTTGGAGACCCGGCGGCCTCTGCCGGCGACTATGAACAGGCGATCAGTAACAGCGAGCGTCCTTCACCGTCCCTGTACAGATCACTGGTGATCACGCAATTTGCCAGTGGTGCAGATTACCACCCCGCAGCAGTGGCAACGGTCGATGCAGCTTTGCAGCGTTTTCCCGTGGAGGTCAGCCTGTTGGGCCTGGCTGTCGATCTTGCGCTTGAGCGCTCCGACACGGGCGCGGCGACAGTCTATATGAGCCGGCTTCCGGCACGGCTGGCTGGGTTAAACCAGTGGCAATTCCGGGCCGCACTTCTGGCCTGCCTGGAGGGGCAAGTGGAACCGGCAAAATTTACTTTTGCCAAGCTTCTAAGCGACGCGCAAGACACAGGCAGGCATCGCAGTGGTACCTGGAAGGCATCTGTGGAAATCCTGTCTGGGCTAGCGGAACGGCCACAGCCGGAAAGCTGCCAGGCCACCGTGCGGGACTTCCTGTCAATGCTGCAACCCTGACCCGAGGCTGTATTTCAACTGCAAAGAGCTTTTATCCGACTTATACTCCGCTTGGACGGAGCCTTGCGAATGAGGTGATTGGTCCGCTATTCTGGCAGTCTGCGCCCTCTCGCTATCGAACTGGAGAAAACAAGCAATATGAACGACTCAAAACACACAATCCTGCACCTGATGAACGAATACTGTTACCTGATCGACGCCGGCGACTTGGAAGGCTTTGCCAGACTGTTCGAACACGCCACTTTCCACGTCCTGGGTGACCCGGATGGCGCGCGGACCGGATCCGGCGAAGTACTCGAGTTGCTTCGCCAGGTCACCTTGTATGATGGCAAGCCCCTCACCAAGCACGTACTGAGCAATGTCCAGATCGACGTGGATGAGGCCGACGGCACCGCCACGGCCCAAAGCTACATCACCGTGTACCAGGCGGTGCCGCCCGACTTCCCGCTGCAAGCCATTTTTATTGGTCATTACCATGATCGGTTCGAGCGCGCCGGTTCCGGCTGGCGATTCAGGCAACGCGAAATTTCTCCGGACCTCATCGGTGATCTCAGCTTCCACCGCGCGGACATGGCCGGAGACTACGAAGAACAGAAATGACTGACCGGGATGAACCACAAGAGCTTCCGCAATGGGTTGCCGATCATGTCAGGCTTTACCTGGAGGACCCGGATCAAGCGCACTACTGGGATTCAACACCCTTCGATGGCCCGGGCATCCTGCCCACCCTGTTGCTGATCACCACCGGGCGCAAATCTGGCCAAACCCGGATGTTGCCACTGATTTACGGCAAGGCGGGTGATGCCTTCGTGATCGTGGCGTCAAAGGGTGGGGCTCCTTCACATCCGGCCTGGTACCTGAACCTGGCGGATCACCCGGACTGCCAGATCCGGGTTGGACGCGACCGGTCTGACGTCAGGGCCCGCACGTCCTCGGGTGAGGAGCGCGAAAAACTGTGGCCGTTGATGACGGGTATCTATCCGCCGTACGACGATTACCAGGCAATGCTCAAGGGCGCCAGATTCCCGTGGTGGTGCTGGATCCGATATCTCCCTAAGTTTTTAGTGCCGCTTTGACGGCTGCGACCACGCGGTCTATGTCTTCCCCAGTTGTGCGGAAATTGCTCAATGAAATCCGCATGACGCGCATGCCGTTCCACCAAGTGCCACCAAACCAGGCTTCACCGCTTTGGTTGATGCGTTTGATGATCTCGTCGGTGCGCGCATCGTGGTTGCCATCTGCAGCGAGAAAACGCACCAGCCCCTGATTGATGATCGGCGTAGTGAGTACTTCTACGCCGGGCAACTCGCCCAGTTTTTTCACGATATCCTGAGTCAGGTCGCAACAGCGCTCGATCATATCGGCGACGCCTTTGCGACCCAGGGTCCGCAGTACGGCGTAAAGCGGTATTGCGCGGGCGCGTCTTGACCAATCGGGGTTCCACTCGAACTGATCGCGTACGTTTTCGAATTCGACCTTGTACGCCACCGGGATCGTCATCGAGATTTTATGTGCTTCGGGGTCGGCAACAAATGCGATTCCGCTGTCGTAGGGAACATTCAGCCATTTGTGGGCATCGGTCGCCCAGGAGTCGGCTTTTTCGATCCCTTTGACCAGGTGGCGCAGCCGGTCACTGGCGGCCACCCACAAACCGAATGCGCCATCGATGTGGACCCAGGCGTTGTGTGCATGGGCCAACTCACAGACCTCATCGAATGGATCGAAGGCGCCACGATTCAGGTCACCGGCGGCGAGCGCAACAATCGTCGGTGCATCGGGGTTTTTCTCAAGCTCGGTTTTCAGTGCGGCAACAGCAATAGTGCCATCATCCTCCATCGAAATACGGACAACGGCGTTGGTTCCGATACCGAGATAACGCAAGGCGCGCAACAGGGTTTCGTGGTGCTCCCCGACCAATACGCGAATCGGCGGGCTGCCGGCCAGGCCCCTCTCCTCGACCGACCAGCCCTTATCGGCGAGCAATTTGTGACGGGCCGCAGCCAGCGCGGTGAAATGCGCCATCTGGCAACCGGTAACGAATGCATAGGATGCTTGTTTTGGCAGGCCGAGTATGTCCTTCAGCCAGTCGGCGACCACTTCTTCAATGATGGCGGCCGCTGGCGAACAGGCGTACGTGGCGGCGTTTTGGTCCCAGGCCGATGTCAGCCAATCGGCGGCGATCGAGACCGGGATGGTACCGCCGAGTACCCAACCGAAGAATCGCCCGCCGGCGCTGTTCAACAGACCGTCTTTGGCATCCTCAAAAAGTTCCTCGATCACCTGCAGTGGCGGCAGGCCATCACGGGTCAGATCCTTGTATAGTTTGGCCCTGAGTGCGTCCGCATCCGTCTCCTGACTGACTTTATGCGTGTCAAAAGATTCGATGTATTCAGCGGCGAGTTCCGCTGCGCGCTTGAGTTCGGGTTTCATTCAGCAGCCTCCATGACAGCGGCCCCCATGATTGCCTAAAACAAGCGTAATAACCACCCGTTAATTGCTCATTTGTTAAAGGCAGGGCTGGTCGCCCCGTCACCCAACGTGGCCGCGACACTCACCCCTAATGTGGGACACTCGAGCCATCATTACCTGGTGACATATTACCCCCGACAAAATGTCTAATCCGACACGACAGAAAATTTCCTAATATGAACGGCAAACCTGAAATACGTGAAGGAAATGAATTTGTTGGCTGTTGTTTTTTGGAATTCTCGACGCACTAATAACGAGGCGAATAGCTACGAGTCATCGCTCAGCGAGTTTCATCAAGCGTTGAATGCGAATAAACCAGAGGGCTTTCGATTTTCAGCGACTTATCGTGTTGCAGTGGCGAGCGGCGCAATTTTTGCGCTGAGGAAAGGGGCAGCGCGATTGGACGGTCTGTCAGAAGCTAATTGGTTGCTGAAACCGCGGAAAGTGACCGTTGACAATCTCATCGAGTCGACAAAGGCACAGCTAGCGGATGGCAAATGCAGCTTGTGGCGGCTTGCGTAACTCTGAGTTCCTCTGCAGCCAGGGCAAAACTGAGCTGCGAGGCGGCGGCTTCAAATGCACGCAGGGAATTTAGCGGAGGCAGACTTCTTACCATTTTGGCGACATTATAAGTAAGGTGTATTCGCTTACAATGTCATGTCGATATTTATATCAGGCATTGCAATGCACTACGACAACAAGAGGAGCGTATAAATCGTGGCTTCCCTGAAGAGGGTATCCGGTCTCGACCAGCACATAACCCGTCGCGACTTTGTTAACGGCGTCGCAATCGGCTTTGGGGCAGTACTCCTCGGCGGGGCTGCCACGGGCCACGCACAACAGGCCGCGCTGGTCCCGGCGGTGTCTCCCGGTGAGGATTGGTATGGCTATGGGGGTGTCGGCGATTACCGGCTGTCGCATGGCAACACACCCCAAGCCATGGCCGAAGCGCACAGGATTCGTGACGGGATTGTCAGTTCCGGTCTGGCCGAGCCCGTCAGCACGGAAGAATATGATCTCGTTATCATCGGCGGCGGCATGGCGGGCCTTGGTGCGGCGCTCGAATACATCAAGCAACGCCGGGAAGGACAGAGCTGCCTGCTACTCGACAATCACCCGATCTTTGGCGGCGAGTCGAAGGAGAATGAGTTCAATGTCAATGGCACCCGGCTGATCGCGCCGCAGGGCGCCAACGGGTTTTTTATTCCCGGCGAGGTCAGCGATATGGAGTCTGCCAGTGGCGACTCGCGTTACTATGCCGAACTGGAAATACCGCGGGAACTGGAGTACCGGGACTGGCCTGCACACAGGAAACCCCTGCGATTCTGCCAGGACAACTATGGTTACCTGGTGCGCGGCCTGCAGGAAAATACCAGCGTTGGCCATTTCTTTAGCGACAGCAATGAGGGGGTATGGGCCAACGATATGTGGCGGCAAAAGCTCGCCAACACCCCCCTGGACGCCGGGGTACGCCAATCCCTGCTCGACTGGTACGGCGCCGGATCCAATATTCATTTCGTCTCCGATGAGCAGGCACGCAAATGGCTGGATACGATGTCCTACAAAGAGTTCCTCGAACGCGAACAGGGGATGGGCGCAGAGGGAGCCAAATACGCCGACCTGTTCCTGGCCTCATCCTGTGGGCTGGGCAGTGATGTAATTTCGGCCTATGCGGCATACCAGCTGCCGATGCCGGGATTGAATGATCCACCATCACCTGCAATGAAAAGGAATTCTTTCCCGGGTGGAAACTCCGGCTATGCCCGCTACTTTGTAAAGAAACTGATTCCCCAGGCCATCGCCGGGGAGGATAATTTCGAGGACATCATCACCGGGCGGATTAATTTCAACGCCCTGGACCGCCCCGGACAGCCCATACGCATACGACTGGATTCAACCGCCGTGAGCGTCTCGCACAGCGGCAACCCGGCTGACTCGGAGCGGGTTGAAATAGTCTATAGACGCGGCGGCAAGCAGCACCGGCTTTGGGCCAAAGGCGTCATCATGGCGACCGGCGGCTGGATCAATCGATACATAGTCAAGGACTTGCCGGAAGCACACGCCACGGCCCTCGGCAAGTTCCGTCATGCGCCGTTCCTGGTGGCCAATGTCGCGCTGACAAACTGGCAGTTTCTGTACAAGCTCGGCATTACCGCCGCAATCTGGGACCGGGCGGAAGGCGACTTCGGCTACACCTGTAATATAAGGAACCCGATGCAGGTCGGTGCCTACCAGCCGCCATTGGATCCAGACCAGCCCACGGTATTGTCGTTCTATACGCCATTCTACTATCCGGGCCTGCCGATAGAACAACAGGTAATCCTGGGGCGTGCCGAGCTATTCACTACGTCGTACGCGGATTATGAGGAACAGATTATCCGCCAGATGATCAAGCTGTTCGGTGCGGCAGGTTTCGACCCTTTGCGAGACGTAGCCGGCATCATCCTGAACCGCTGGGGCCATGCCTACTCGGTACCCTACCCCGGGTTCTACGGCGGCGCCGGTGACGACCCGGCACCGCGGGACATCATCCGACAGGGGTACGGCCGCATCGCCTTTGGCCACTCCGAGCTTGATGGTCTGCAACACTGGGGCGGGGCGGCCGATGAAGGCCGTCGCGCATACTCTCAGGTGAAGGACGCGATGCTGTCCTCCTGATAGCCGAGAAATAGTCGGTGAATGACAACACGATTTGGTCTATTCTTAGCGCCCCTATGTCAGGCATTAAAATTATGCAACGCAAATGTCTGCAGATAGGGTCCATACTTTGCTTATTCTTTTTGCCTGCTCAGCAGGTAGTTGGGAGGGACGCACAAGCCGGTTCGGATGACTTTGAGGAAGTTGTCGTTTTTGCGACTCGAATTCCCACCGACATCACGGACCTTCCATTTGCCGTTGGGCGCGTGGGCCGGGAAAAGATTCAATTTGCACGCCAGCAGCTGGGGCTGGATGAAGCCCTCGCCACGATTCCTGGCCTGTTCTTCCAGAACCGATACAACTTTGCCCAGGACCTGCGCATCGCGATTCGCGGCTTCGGGGCACGGGCCAATTTTGGCATCCGCGGCATCCGCATCTTTGCCGATGACATTCCGCTGACCCTGCCGGACGGTCAGGGCAGTGTGGATGCCATTGACCTGGGCTCAGCTGAGCAGATCGAGGTGATTCGCGGGCCTTTCTCGGCCGTCTACGGTGCAGCATCCGGGGGTGTGATCAATATCCGCACGGAAGACGGGCCTGAAACGCCGTTCGTTTCCGGGCGGGTGAACCTGGGTTCTTACGGCTATCGCCAGGTCCAGGCCAAGACCGGCGGCCAGAATGGTCCCTGGAACTGGCTGGCCAATGTATCGACGACCCGGCTCGATGGCTACCGGGATCATTCCGAATATCGCAGCGATCTGCTGAACAGCAAATTCCGCTACGATTTCAACGATGGGTCCCGGCTGACCCTGCTGATTAGTGCAGTGGACCAGCCCGAAGCGCAGGATCCGGGTGGCCTTAACGCAGGTGAAGTCGCCGCAGACCGTCGGCAGGCCGCGCCACGCAATCTGCTTTATAACGCTGGAGAGTCCCTGGACCAACAAACCCTGGGCCTGACCTGGCACAAAGACGTCAATGAAAACCAGGTATTGATGCTTAGGACTTACTACGTTTCGCGTGATTTCAACAACCGCCTGCCTTTTGATGTGAACAGCAATGGGCAGGGTGGCAGCGTGGCCCTTTACCGGAAATTCGCGGGACTGGGAGGTAACTATCG
>JADFKH010000141.1 GCA_022565025.1 Pseudomonadota bacterium | reverse complement strand
GACCATTGCCTGCGAGGCGCGCCTTGCGGTCAACCACTTCCCAACTCGCTGAACCCGTAGTTATCACATTGAAGGAGCACTTGTGAGCCAGATTCAATCCAGGGTGAATACCCGGTCAGAGGAATTCCTCGCCAATGCAGTGCGCATGGAGGGGCTGGTCGGGGATCTGCGCGAACGGTTGGAGGAGATCAAGCGGGGTGGTGGAGAGAAATACCAGGACCGGCATCAATCCCGCGGCAAGTTGCTGGTACGAGATCGCATCAATGCATTGATCGACCCGGGTTCGCCCTTCCTGGAACTTTCCCAGTTGGCTGCCTTCAAAGTGTACGGCGAAAACGTGGCAGCCGCCGGAATCATTACCGGCATCGGTCGGGTGGCCGGCCAGGAATGTGTGATTGTCGCCAATGACGCCACCGTCAAGGGCGGGACCTATTATCCCCTGACGGTCAAAAAGCACCTGCGTGCCCAGACCATTGCACAGCAAAACCTTCTTCCGTGCATCTACCTGGTCGATTCCGGTGGCGCGAATTTACCCAGGCAGGACGAGGTCTTTCCCGACCGGGACCATTTTGGGCGTATTTTCTACAACCAGGCCAACATGTCGGCGCAGAATATTCCCCAGATTGCCGCGGTAATGGGGTCCTGCACGGCCGGTGGCGCATACGTGCCGGCCATGGCTGATGAATCCATCATCGTCAAAGATCAGGGCACGATTTTCCTCGCCGGCCCCCCGCTGGTCCGTGCAGCCACCGGTGAGATCGTCAGCGCAGAAGAATTGGGCGGCGCGGATGTGCATACCCGCCAATCCGGCGTTGCCGATCACTACGCACAAAATGATCACCACGCCCTGAAACTGGTGCGCCGGGCAGTGAACCGACTGAACCGGGTGAAGCCGGTCGGCCTGGATGTTCGTGAAGTAAAAGAACCCCTGTATGACGTCCGTGAAATCTACGGCATTATCCCCAGCGATCCAAAAAAGCCTTACGATGTCCGCGAAGTGATTGCGCGCGTAGTAGACGGATCGGAATTTGATGAATTCAAGACCCTGTATGGCACCACGTTGATTTGCGGCTTTGCCCGCATCCACGGCTACCCGGTTGGGATTATTGCCAATAATGGCATCCTGTTTGGCGAGTCTGCCCTCAAAGCTGCGCATTTTGTGGAGTTGTGCGGCCAGCGCAAAATCCCGCTGGTGTTTCTGCAGAACATCACCGGCTTCATGGTGGGCAAAAAATACGAAGCGGAAGGCATGGCCAAACATGGCGCCAAGATGGTGACCGCGGTGGCCAGTGTGCAGGTTCCCAAGTTCACCGTGATCATCGGCAACTCCTATGGAGCAGGCAACTACGGCATGTGTGGGCGCGCCTACGAGCCCCGTTTTCTGTTCACCTGGCCCAATGCCCGTATTTCCGTGATGGGTGGCGAGCAGGCTGCAGGCGTGCTTGCA
Source organism: Pseudomonadota bacterium (assembly GCA_022565025.1). Taxonomy (GTDB): domain Bacteria; phylum Pseudomonadota; class Gammaproteobacteria; order Xanthomonadales; family SZUA-36; genus JAJRRA01. The sequence continues at coordinate 6,213 of JADFKH010000141.1, read as the reverse complement.
CAGATCAAACGTGACCAGAAAGAACGGCAGGGGGAAGATTGGTCGGAAGAGGAAGAGCGGGCATTCAAACAACCCATCCTGGACCAATACGAGGAACAGGGCCACCCTTATTACGCCTCCGCCAGGCTGTGGGATGATGGTGTTATCGACCCCGCGCAGACTCGTCAGGTACTGGGCTTGGTCATTTCCGCTGCGCTCAACCGGCCCATAGACGACACCCGCTTTGGCGTGTTCAGGATGTAATGGGAGCGGTGAATGTTTAAGAAAATCCTGATCGCCAACCGTGGTGAGATTGCCTGCAGGGTGATCAGGACCGCCCGCCGGATGGGCGTAAAAACCGTGGCTATCTATTCCGATGCCGACCGCAATGCCCTGCATGTATCGATGGCTGACGAGGCTGTTCATGTCGGTGCCCCACCTCCACTTGAATCGTACTTGCGGCGTGAGCGGATCATCGAGGCCTGCGCCAAGACCAGCGCTGAAGCGGTGCACCCGGGTTATGGTTTCCTGTCCGAAAATGCCGGATTCAGCCGTATGTGCAAAGACCAGGGCATCGTTTTCATCGGCCCGCCTGAAGCTGCGATCGAAGCCATGGGCTCCAAGTCAACAGCCAAGACGATCATGCTGGCGGCCGGGGTCGCGGTGGTACCGGGCTATCACGGTGATGAGCAGTCCCCCGGGCGAATCAGGAGCGCCGCAGAAGAGATAGGCTATCCCGTATTGCTGAAAGCCGTGGCGGGTGGCGGTGGCAAGGGCATGCGCCTGGTTCGCAGCGCGGGGGAATTTGACCAAGCATATGCTGCCGCCCGGCGCGAAGCAGCCTCCAGTTTCGGCAGCGATGATTTACTGGTCGAGAAATACCTGCCCCGGCCCCGGCACGTGGAATTCCAAATTTTTTGCGATCAGCACGGCAATGCGGTTTACCTGTTCGAGCGTGACTGTTCCATTCAGCGCCGGCACCAGAAGGTGATCGAAGAAGCGCCGGCGCCGGGCATGAGCCCGGATCTGCGGCTGCAGATGGGTCAGGCAGCGGTGCAAGCCGCCCGAGCCATTGACTACGAGGGTGCGGGCACGGTCGAATTCCTGCTCGAAGGGGACGGGTCTTTCTACTTTATGGAAATGAATACCCGCCTGCAGGTGGAGCATCCCGTGACCGAGATGATCACCGGGCAGGATCTGGTGGAATGGCAGTTGCAGATTGCCTCCGGTGAACCCCTGCCTTTACAGCAGGATGAGCTGGAAATCCACGGCCATGCTTTCGAGGCGCGAATTTATGCGGAGGATCCGGATCACGACTTTTTGCCCGCGACCGGAACCCTGACCTACCTGCAGGCTCCCGCAGAAAACCGGCATGTCCGGGTGGACACGGGTGTGCTGCAGGGTGACGAAGTCAGCGTGTTTTACGATCCACTGATCGCCAAGTTGATCGTGTGGGATGAGAACCGTGAACGGGCCCTGGTCCGGCTGGCCCGAGCCTTGTCGGAATACCGGGTCAGCGGCGTAACGACTAATATATCATTCCTCTACAACCTGGTCACCAGCGAGCCTTTTGTGGCAGGGAATTTGGATACCGGTTTTATTGAAAACCACAGGGGCCTGCTGTTCCACGATTCACCCAGCGACCGGGTGCATGATTTACCCCTGGCATCGCTGTACCTGTTGCTGAGAATGGAACAGTCTTCGCGCTCGCGTGCCAGCAGCACCGACCCCTGGTCACCGTGGAACGCCAGCAATGCCTGGCGCTTGAATGAACCGGCCATACACACCGGGGCCATTGTGTTGAATGGCAAAGAATACGACGTGCCGGTGGAGGAAATCGGCAGCGGAAGTAAGCGGCGTTTCCGTATCACTGTAGGCGACAAGTCCGTGATGGCAACCGGTGAGCTCAACGGCAATGAACTCTACGCTGATATAGACGGCTATCGGCGCCGCGTAGTGGTGGTGCCGCATGACGGACTCTTCACGTTGTTCACTGAACGCGGCGCCATGCAATTTTCACTCGCGCAGGCTGACTATACCCAAGAAGACGTTGCTACCGGGTCAGGCGCGTTCAACGCCCCCATGAATGGTGTGATTGTAAAATTGTTGGTGGAGCCGGGCACAAAAGTGAAAAAGGATCAGCCGGTAATTATCATGGAAGCCATGAAGATGGAGCACACCCTTTGCGCACCGGCCGATGGTCTGGTGAGCGAATTCTACTTCCAGGCAGGTGACCAGGTGGACGGCGGTTCACTGTTGCTGGAATTTGTGTAAGAGTGCGCCTCGATCAGTGTCCAGGCAAGCGACGGCATCCATGTGCTTTCCCGGGGTGAAGATGGCATAGCGCTCGGTTAGGGTAATGGAGGAATGTCCAAGTAAGTCACGGACCTGGGTTAGCGGTATTTTGGCTTTCACCAGTCGCACCGCGAAATCATCCCGGCAGTCATTGAGGCTGAAGTGGCGAATCCCGGCTTCATTCATCAACCGTTTCCACGCGGTGTTGACGGTTTTGAGCTGCCCGCCGGAGGCCCCGGGAAATACAAGGTAGATTCTCTTGTGTCGATTGGACTGCCAGTTGGTTAACACGCTGACGGCACTTTTATTCAGTGGAATTTGCCGGTTCGCGTTCTGAAATCTCCCGGTTTTTTGCATGATGATGGAAGGGTTGGCGCCAAGAAAGACATCCTTCCAGCGCAGGCCGAAAAGCTCATTTCGCCTGAGGCCGGTATTCAGTGCCAGTTGCAGTATTGTGGATATCCGGTCGTTGCGTCCGGACAATGCCTTGAATAAACGTTCTCGTTCTGCCAGCGTCAGGAAACGCGGCGTTCGCGCTGGTGGGACTTTCCGCAGTTTTACCTTGCTGGCCGGGTTATCAAGCAGGAGCTGCCATTTGCATGCCTGCTCGAGAGCTGTGCGCAGCATGGAAAGTTCCCGGTTTACGGTAGCAGAGCTGACCTGGCCCTCGCGCTTCAACCTCCAGCGTTCCAGCTTGCTCAGGCCCAGGTGTTCGAGCCGTTCTTCCAGCAACGTCCCCAGGGCCGCGCTCAGTCTCCTGAGGTCTCTTTGCCCATACCTGCTTTGATGTCTTTTTAACTGGCCATATCTTCCTTCCAGGAATTCACCAAGCGTTAACTGGCTTGCTTTACCGGGCAGGCCACCGCCGGTTAAGGCTTGGCGTACCAGAATGTCTTTCGCTCTGTAACGAGCCACGGATACAGTCAATACAGCTGCATCTGCAATCTTTTGTTTGTGGTTCCTGTCGAGCTGGATGTACCAGGACTTGGTTCCTGAGGGGTTCACACGAAGCATGAAACCCCTCAATAAGGCATCACGGATTTCATATCTTTGATCTTTTGGTCGGGCATTTTTTACAGTGAGATCCGTAATTTGTAAATTCGATAAGCTTGGCATAAAAATATTTTGGGGCGAATATAGGCTTAGTTATTCTACCTATTGAATTATTATAGTCAATATAAGAATATTTAAATGATTAAAAACAATAAGTAAAGTTACTATTTATAAAGTAAATTCTAATAGAAACGCATTAAACTAGCGTATATCTATTGCTTTAAATCAACAAATATATAGAAAATATAGAATTATTATTCCGGAATAAATATACGCATATTTAAGATCTATAATACGAATTCATGATCGCATTATTGCTAAAAAACTAAGGGGGAAATAAAAAGCTTACTGAACCGCTTGCACAAGGAATTTAATCGGTTTTCACGTAAACTCGCCGGCCGATCCCGGATTTCGCTTTTAATGTGGTTCTGCGGTCACTCAGTGATGAACGGATGTGCGTACCTGAATGTACCTGCGAAAACCCACCAGAGCGTATTTGCTGACGTCGAAAAACGACTGCAAAGTCAAAATGCGAGTCAGGGGCACAGTGCCATCATCCGGGATACGGGTGCAATAAAAGGCTTAATGGAGACTGATCTCGATTTCGGTCGGTCCAGCGCCGATGGATAGTTTCACCTCATCGAAATCCGGACGGCCCAAAAGCGACCTGACATTGTTGGAATAACCAAGACTTTCTCCGCCGAATCCCAGGAAGCCGGAATCGTAGGCGCCACTGTCATTCTCATCGTGCACGACCACAACCGCATATTCACCCTCTTCAAGCCCGGCGAATTCCGCGACGAACGTTTTATTCTCACCGACCTTTCCGCTCTGTTGCAGAAAAACTTCCTTCAAAAAGGACTCACTTGAGTCAAACAGCGTGACTTCAATCGTGCCCGTTGTGGTTGCTGCGTCGGTGACGGTAACTTTCAAACTGGCTAATTCAGCTGAGGCGGGTATTGGGGTAAAGAGAAGTATGCTGGTCAAGAGGCTGGTAATTTTAAGGATTGGCATGCCGCTTCCTTACAGGTTTCAGATTGATCAATATAGGGATCATATCAGTGTGGAAAAAAGGTTAACGTCATACAGGATTTACTTGTGCCGCGGGTCGGGGTCAACACCGGGTTCCCGACCGCTTCAGCGTGGCGGGTAACAAGGCTTCAATTCTTTCCCGGACATCCTGCCGGTCAACCAGGTCGTCGACGAAGTTCAAGCTGTCGGAATCCAACACCAACACTTCGCTCATTGTGTATTCGGCGATCCAGCTCTCGTACAAGCGCTCCAGACGTTTCAGGTAGGAAAGGGGAATGTCTTGCTCCATTTTACGGCCACGAAGGCGGATCCGCTGGCGTAACGCTCGCATTGGGCAGCGTAGGTAGATCATCAAGTCAGGTGCTTGGATGGCCTCGAGGATGGTTTGGTAAAAGCTCCAGTAAGTTTGCCAGTCACGCCGGTCGATTTTCCTCATTTGGCGCAGAGCCGTTGCAAAAATCTCGGCATCCTCGAAGATGGTCCGGTCCTGGATGACGACACCCGCCGTGCGATCCGCCTGCTGGTGAATGCGGAACTTATTGCTGAGAAAAAACAGCTGGGACTGGAATGCCCAGCGCTTCATATCTTGGTAAAAATCCGCCAGGTAGGGATTGTCGTCATTGGGTTCATAGAATGGCGACACGTCGTAGGTGCTGGTGAGAAAATCCAACAACGATGATTTTCCCGATCCGATATTGCCTGCGATGGCGATGAATTTTCGGTTTTCCATGACCCCGCCAGTCATACTCATTATTAGGTCTTACGAAACATACCAAGAAACAGATTGGCACACAAAATGGCAATGCCTGCAAGCAAGCTGCCCACGCCAATATAGGTGAACATCTCTGTGACGATGTGATGATGCGCGGCACCTCGTCCAATAGACGGTGCAAGAATGAACATCGTGAACCACGATAATGGATACAAACCGCCCAGCCCCACCAGGACAGCTGCAACTGATTGCAGTCTATTCCCCAGTGAAGAATGCATGATCAGCAGCAGCAGGCCGATAGAAAACGCGGCGATTCCGGTGGAATGGAAATGAGCTCTCTGCGCGTATCTCCAGATCTTGCTGCTGCTTTGCTCGTCGTGCACAGCCGGATGTGCAGCGATTCCTTGCGCTATATAGGACTTGACGGAGTCTTCAATGAGACCAAAAACGACCCCCAGGCCTATGCCGAAAATTAGGGTCATCATGACCAGGAACAGACCGATTTTTACTGTTTTTATTTCTTCGTTCATGTGTATTCCTTCCTTCCTGTTTTTACGCATATAAGGTCTGAATTTTAGCAGTCTAAAGCAATCGGGTCCCGCCGCATCGATGTGTCAGGCACCGGATTGGATGATTGCGGGAAGTGGGGGAGCATTCAGCCACTCAGTGACTGAATGGCTGTGTCCATCGGTAGAATCAGTCGCAATGGGTGTTTGGGCAGTGCGGTGAAGCCGTAGTGCGCGTAAAATGCCTTGGCGTTGGCATCCTTGGCGTCAACAACCATGGCATATACACCTACTTCCTGGCTGACCATGGCACATCGTCTGATGGCGTCTGCCAGCAGCATGGCTCCATAGCCTTTGCCCTGACCTTGCTGATCTACGCCCATGCGGCCCAGAGTGATTGTCGGGATGGGGTGAAGTGGTAGACGTTTCGCGGCCCGATCATCAAGATCGCTACGCACCAACTGGCTGTTTGACAGGGTGTAGAAGCCCATGATCCTCGACGGTGCGGCATCGTCGGCCACCACGAAGATGGTGCAGACGCCGCGTTTGATGTGCTGTGAAGCTTGTTTTTTGAGGTAATCATTGAGCGCCGCAACGCCACAGTCAAAGGCGCCGCGGTTGTGCGTGTTCTTGTCA
>JADFKH010000140.1 GCA_022565025.1 Pseudomonadota bacterium | reverse complement strand
AACAGTTCCGCCGGGCCAACGCAGTCATGAGCGAAGGCGTCTTCCTGGGTTGCCGGGCCGCCATTGGGGCGATGAAACTTCGAGGAGGCGGATCGATCATCAACATGTCATCGGTGGCGTCGCATCTCGGCTACCCGGTGTTTTTCGCCTACAGCGCGGCCAAGGGCGCCGTGCGCAGCATGACCAAGTCGATTGCCGTTCATTGCCAGATGAACGGCTACAACATCCGTTGCAATTCAATCCATCCAGGGTCAATCGACACGCCCATGGTGCACAGTGCACGCGCCGAACTCGGCATGGAACCGCCGGATCCCGACAAGAAAGATCCCGGTGATCCCGTTGGTATCGGGCGGCCTGAGGACGTGGCGAACCTGGTGCTTTACCTGGCCAGTGATGAATCGCGCTTCATGAACGGCGCTGAACTGATGTTGGACAACGCGCTCAGCATCCAGTAAGGCGATCAACTCGGACGAAATTTTACTCCTTTATTTTCACCTCCGGCGACTGTCTGGATTGCGACATGGTTTTGTCTTGGTGTACTTCTTGCAGCAACCAGTCCCGAAAGGTGCTGATTTCCTTGCTATCAGCTTTTTCGCTGAGGCAGGCCAGGTACCAATCGCCGTGGGTAAACACCCTCTGCCCCGAAAAAGGCTCAACCAGCATGCCCGATTCGAGATCACGGTTTATAAAAGGCTCCATGCCAAGCGCGACGCCCAGGCCCTGGGCGGCTGTGTTCCAGGCCAGGTCATAACTGTCAAACTGCAAACCCGAGTTCGGATTCACATCGTGTACGTGGTTTTCTTCCAGCCAAACCCACCAATCCTGCTCTGACGGGTAAACCTGGATGATGGTGTGATGGGCGAGATCTTGTGGCTGCTCGAGTCTGATGCCGCCGTTGAGCAAGGCTGGGCTGCAGACCGGGAAAATCCGGCTGGAGAACAAGTAGTCATAATGTAAATCGGTGTGCGACGGGGCGCCGATCAGGACACAAAGGTCAACATCCTCGTGCTCGAAATTCACATCTGACTGGGAGGTATGCAGGCGCACCATGACTTTTGGAAAGCGTGCCTGAAACTCGGGCATGCGGGGTATCAGCCAGCGAATGGCGAAGGTGGAATAGACTTGCACCGTTACAATCCCCGGCGCCTTGAATGAAAGAATCAGTTCAGTTCCGTCTGAGATGCGGTCGAAGGCTGCACGAATCGTCGGGTAATAGTCCCGGCCGGCCTTGGACAGCTCCACACCCCTGGCTACACGTACAAATAATTCAACTCCCAGATACTGCTCCAGCTTCTTGATCTGGTGGCTGACGGCAGAATGGGACACACACAATTCATCAGCTGCTCCTTTGAAACTGCAATGCTTGGCGGCGGCTTCAAAGGTACGTAGTGCGTTCAAGGGCGGGAGACGCTTGCGCATCCCCTTATTGTTAGAAAAAGTCAATCAATTGCAAGTTCTAATCGAAGCTGTCGAAAATTCGCTCGGGGGCAGCCAAAATTTTACAGTCAACGTTCTTATGGAATTTATAATGGCTGATGTAATGTATTTAATGTTGCCTCCCTTGGCATATTGGCAGATCGATTTGGCAGGGCGGGGACAGAGGGTGTGTAAATGAAGAAGAATGTCATCATTACCTGTGCCGTTACCGGAGCGGGCGATTCGTGGGACAGGCACCCGGATCTTCCAGTGACACCACCGCAGATCGCGGATGCCGTGATTTTGGCTGCCAAAGCCGGTGCGGCGGTTGCCCACATCCATGTACGGGATCCAAAGACGGGAAAAGGAGCCCGGGACGTCGAACTGTATCAAAAGGTGGTGGAGCTGGTGCGCGGAAGCGATACCGAGGTCATTATCAATCTGACTGCCGGCATGGGCGGAGCCTGGTTTCCCGATAAAGACAAGCCAAGTTTTCCAGGTCCCGGCACAGACATGGTCGGGCCCGAGGAACGCCTGGCTCATGTCGAGGCGTTGCGGCCCGATATTTGTAGCCTGGATTGCGGCACGATGAACTTCGGCGACAACGAGATCTTTATCAGCACCCCGCAGTATCTCTGGAAAATGGCCGAAATGATTCAGAGTTGGGGCGTGAAGCCGGAGTTGGAGGTGTTTGACCTCGGCCAAATCTGGTTCGCCAACCAGTTGATCGATGCAGGCCTGATTACCAGTCCGCCACTGTTTCAACTCTGTCTCGGAATTCCCTGGGGGGCGCCCGCGGATACCGAAAGCATGTTGGCGATGCGTAACGCGCTGCCGGCGGATGCCATTTGGGCCGGGTTTTCGGTTGCACGCATGGAAATGCCAATGGTTGCTCAGGCCGCACTGCTGGGTGGCAATGTGCGCGTCGGCCTGGAAGACAATTTATATCTTTCCAAGGGCGTGTTGGCTTCCAATGCGCAATTGGTGGAACGCGCGGTGGGGATTATCCAGAGCCTTGGTTCACAGGTTGTGGGTCCTGGAGAGGCACGCGAGCAACTCGGACTAGTGTCTCTATAATCGTTTGATGAAGGGAGCAAAAATCGACCGCATCCTGTTCTTCTCAGCCGTCGTCGCGGTGTCGGCTGCCTGTATTCCATTGGTCCTGATGTCCGAACGCGCAGAGCAGAATGTGTCAGACCTTTACAACTGGATTGCGTCAAACATGGGGGTTTTTTACCAGTGTTTCGCCATCGGCACCATGTTGTTTCTGGCCTGGCTGACGTTTGGGCGTTTTGGCCACATCCGTCTGGGCGGTGAAAAACCGGATTTTTCCACATTTTCATGGGCCGGCATGCTGTTTTGCGCCGGTACAGGCGCATCGCTTCTGGTTTGGTCCGGCGTAGAATGGGCCTTCTATTTCGACGCTCCTCCGTACGGAGTCGAACCCCGCTCAACGCAAGCTGCTGAGTGGGCCACAGCGTATGGCCCGTTCCACTGGGGAATCACGGCCTGGAGTTTCTATGCTCTGCCTACGATTGCCATTGCCTATTCCTTTTACGTCAAGAAAATCCCTCATTTACGCGCCAGCACCGCCATGCACGCCATTCTTGGGCGGTCGGGCGAGAACAGCATAGTGGGCCGGATGATTGACCTGGCTGCCATGATCGCATTGCTGGGTGGGGCGGGTACTTCGCTGGGCGTGATAGCCCCCACCATCGCTGCGAGCATTGCTCAACTGCTCGGCATCGAAACATCTTTTACGCTTGAATTGGGCGTCATGGCTTTTTGCATCGGGCTTTTTGCGATCAGTGTCTATATGGGGATCGAAAAAGGCATCAAGCGGCTCAGCGACCTCAATGTCTATCTCGCATTGGGTTTCCTGGCCTACATCGTGATAGTCGGCCCAACGATTTTCATTCTCAAGAGCAGCCTTAGCACGCTCGGATTCATGGCAGAAAATTTCATCCGCATGATGACCTGGACAGATCCCATCGCTGATCAGGGCTTCGTGGAGTCATGGACCATCTTCTACTGGGCCTGGTGGATTGCTTTTGCACTTCCCATCGGCATTTTCGTGACGCGCATCTCCCGAGGACGAACCATACGCCAGGTTGTGCTCTCGATGATTTTTTATGGCACTTTGGGCTGTTGGCTTTTCTATTTTGTGATCGGCAATTATTCGCTTTCACTGGAACTGGACCAGATAACTTCGGTTACGGCAAGTCTGGCGGAAAACGGGATGTACGTTACGGTGGCCAACATCATATCGACCCTCCCGCTAAGCACCCTGGCGCTATCCTGGTTCGCCCTGGTGAGCATCATCTCGGTGGCAACGACCTACGATTCCGCATCTTATACGCTGGCTTCGACCGCGACCTGGGAGCTCAAAGAGGGCGACGATCCCGCTCGCTGGCATCGTCTTTTCTGGGCTGGCGTGCTGGGTTTGCTGCCGATCCTTATGATGTGGGTGGGTGGGCTGCAGATCATTCGTTCGGGGGTGCTTATTGCCTCCTTGCCATTGCTGTTTGTCGGCGTGGCCATGGCGGTTTCATTGAGGAAATCGTTAAGGGCGGATGAGAAAGAGCATGACCATGGATGAAATTGCATTCGAGGATGCCACTGCGCAGGCTGACCTTGTGCGCCGCAAGGAGGTTTCTCCAACCGAACTGGTCGGTGGCGCCATTGAGCGGATTGAACGTCTCAATCCCACGCTCAACGCAGTCATTCACCCGCTTTTCGAACAGGCCCTGGCCACTGCCAAGGCGCCGCTGCCCGGCCCCTTTTCAGGCGTGCCCTTCCTGGTCAAGGACCTGGGCGCAGAGTGCCAGGGTGCACCATTGGCCGATGGTTCGCGATTCGCAGCCGGGCGTTATGTTTCCCGCGCCGACAGTGAACTGGTAAGACGCTACAAAGCCGCTGGACTGGTTATTCTCGGCAAGTCCAACACTTCGGAGTTTGGCCTCTTGCCAACAACCGAACCCCAATGCTTCGGCCCAACGCGTAATCCATGGGACACCAGCCGCGGCCCGGGGGGATCAAGCGGTGGATCGGCCGCCGCAGTGGCATCGGGCATGGTACCGGTGGGGCATGCCAGTGACGGCGGAGGTTCGATTCGCATTCCCGCCTCATGCTGCGGGTTGGTTGGTCTCAAACCGACCCGGGGGCGCAATTCGCTGGCGCCGGGATTCGGCGATATTGCGGGCGGCCTCATGTGCGAGCATGTGGTCACGCGATCCGTACGTGATAGTGCCGCGATTCTCGACCTGACCTGCGGACCCATGCCGGGAGATCCCTATCTCCCTCCCCAACCGGAACGCCCTTTTTTGCAAGAAGTCGGGCGCGACCCAGCGCCTTTGCGCATCGGGCTCGGCACGCTGCCGTTGACCGGTGCGCCGGCGCACCCGGACTGCGTTGCGGCAGCGCAATCCGCAGCGCTTTTATGCGAAGAACTGGGGCACGATGTAGCCGAAGCATCGCCAGTCGTCGAGCGCCACCAGCTGTTCAAATCCTTTGGCCTGGTGATGACCGCTTGCCTTGGCTGGACCATCGCCGCTTGGGAACGCCGCACAGGACGCGCACCGACTGAGGAGGATTTCGAGCCGGCGACCTGGCGCATGTATCAACACAGCCTGGCACAAAGGGGGAGCGACTATCTGTTGGCCTGGCAGGACCTGCAGCAGAGTTGTCGTGATTTCGCCGGCTTTTTCACGGATCACGACATTTGGCTTACGCCGACCCTGGCTCAGCCACCCGTGACCCTGGGTTATTTCGACTACACGCACGAGACACGCAAGCAGTACATTGCCCATCTGGGCGATTTCACCGGGTTTACGCTGATTGCCAACGCAACCGGTCAGCCAGCGATTTCGCTGCCGCTGCATTGGACTCAAAATAAAGCGGGGGACACTCTGCCGCTTGGAGTGCAGTTGACGGGACGGTATGGCGACGAGGCGACCCTGATCCGCCTGGCGGCACAACTGGAGCAGGCCCGGCCCTGGTCGCACCATCGCCCGCCGGAATGACAACAGTGGCGCAATGGGTGGTGATCCTTTGGGGTGTTTGGCTTATCGTCGTAAGCTGTTTTATGTTGGCACGACCGCAAACCGCACTGCGATGTCTGGGCAAAATGGCCAGCACGAATTTGATCAACTACGCGGAAATTTCATTGCGAATGATTTGGGGCATAGCGCTCGTGCTGGCTGCGGAACTCTCAAAGTTTCCCGAAGTATTTCGAATCTTGGGATTATTCCTGGCTGCCACTTCGGCGGTTCTTTTTCTCGTTCCGCGAAAATGGCACGCAGGCTATGCTTCCTATTGGTCAAATAGACTCAGCCCGCCATTGGTGAGAATTTTCGCTCCATTTTCATTGGCATTCGGCATTTTCCTGATTTACGCGATCGTCTAGGCCTAAATAATTAAGCACTTAAAGGTCCCGGTCTCGGCGAAATCGGTCGTCCAAAAGGGGACGTAATAGTGCCGCAATCAAACGACAGCAAATGACAGTTTGGGTCGTAGGTGGCTATTTCGATGTAGACTATCCACTCCGCGTGGGGCCGTAGCTCAGCTGGGAGAGCGTCGCGTTCGCAATGCGAAGGTCGGGAGTTCGATCCTCCTCGGCTCCACCAAATTCAGTTACACCCAGCAGCTGCGGAGTAATACCCTTGAACCGTCTATTTCAAATAATTGTACTGACGTACTTTGTGTTGTCCTTCACGCCGACGTATGCCAATGATCAGGCTCAAGACTTGGGACCCAGTGCATTGACAACCAGCCGGGCGCTGGAGGGAATCGCTCAATGGAACGAGCGATTGAAAGCCGTCATTTCAGTCAATCCCGGTGCGATGGACGATGCCCGGGAGTTGGATCGACAACGAAAAGCAGGAAAAATCCGCAGTCCTTTGCACGGTATCCCCATCCTGGTCAAAGACAATATTGAAACGCGGGAACTCCCGACAACGGCCGGCTCTCTAGCGCTGGCCGGGAACGATACGGGCCGTGATGCAGCCTTGGTTGAAACGCTGCGCGCGGCGGGTCTGGTTATTCTTGGCAAGACGAACCTCAGCGAGTGGGCTAACTTTCGCTCGGAACGATCTTCCAGCGGCTGGAGCGGTGTCGGAGGGCAGGCCCGGAATCCGTATGATCTCCTGCGTTCGCCATGTGGATCGAGTGCCGGTTCCGCGATAGCCGTAGCGGCCGGAATTGTTGCGCTGGCTGTCGGTACTGAAACCAATGGTTCAATTATCTGCCCGTCTGCCGTCAACGGGATTGTGGGAATCAAACCAACCCTGGGGCTGATCAGCCGGCGCGGTATTGTCCCCATCGCCCACAGCCAGGATACGGCGGGCCCCATGGCATTCAACGTACGGGATGCGGCCCACCTGCTCAATGCAATGACTGCTCTTGACCCTCAGGATGAAGCCAGCCAGGCCGCAGAGTCCTATTTCGAACGAGATTATTCGGCGTCTCTCAAAACAGAGGGCTTGAAGGGAAAACGAATCGGTGTGGTGCGTTCACTTGCCGGTTTTCACGACGCAGTGGATGAACGCTTTGACCAGGCAGTGAAAGACCTTGCGGCCGCCGGGGCGTCGATGATTGATGACCTGGAGTTTCCTCAATTGCCGGAGGACTTTGGTGATGCTTCGTATAACGTGCTCCTGTACGAATTCAAACATGATCTCAACCGTTATCTGTCCGGATTGCCGGGTGAGGCTGGAAACCTGACGCTCGAAAAACTGATTACCTTCAATCAGCAAAATGCGGAATCAGAAATGCATTGGTTCGGCCAGGATATTTTTCACAAAGCACAGGAAAAAAGTGGACTGGATTCGGTTGAGTACCGTGAAGCTGTAACGCTGGTTCAGCAATTTTGCCGGACGGCAATCGATGACTTGCTGGCCGCGCATGACCTGGACCTGCTGGTTTCACCCAGTAATACACCAGCCTGGTCCATTGATCTCGTGGTGGGAGATCATTTCCTTGGTGGCAGCAGTTCTTTTCCAGCCCGCGCCGGGTACCCACACATCACCGTACCGATGGGGCAGGTCCATGATCTGCCGGTGGGCCTGTCATTCTTCAGTACCGCATTCTCTGAACCCGTGCTGCTCGAAGCAGCGTTCGCCTTTGAACAAGCTACACTTCATGCGCGGCCACCCCATGGATTTGGTCAATGGCATCCCGCAGTTTCAGCACAGACCGGGAACAAGCAGTAAGAATTTATTCTGAAATCTACTACCCTCTTTTTTAGATCCG
>JADFKH010000139.1 GCA_022565025.1 Pseudomonadota bacterium | reverse complement strand
TGACCCGTGCAGTGGGCAGCCTTGGCATCCCGACCCGGGACGACGTGAACGACCTGGCCGAGCGCGTACAGAAGCTCTCCAGGCGGGTTGCAGCGATGGGTGAGAAAGCCAAACCTGCAGCGAAGAAAACGGTCGTCAAAAAGACCGCAGCCAAAATGGCCGCGCCCAAGCAGGCAAAGGTGAAAAAGACAGTAGTCAAAAAAGCTGCGGTCAAGAAAGCTGAGGTCAAGAAAGCCGCCCCCAAGGCCCCCAAAGCAGCTTGATCACTAACACAATTTACATACTTTTTAGGCTGGCGCCCTGCCGGCCATTTCTTTGCAACCTGGTAGGCAGAATTTTCTTCCGCTGAGGACGCAGTTGTTTTGATTGATATTGAATATTTATCCGCAGAGGACGCAGAAGACGCTGAATATTTCTGGGTTAGTGGATTCGTTTGTAAAACCACCTTGCGATCACAGCCTGAGTAGTCGGTTAACTTGAATTTATTTTCCGCTAAAGACGCTAAAGACGCTAAATGTTTCTGAATTGTTGGCTTCGGCGGAGGTCGCCATGCCATCACGACTTGTTTAATCTGAATGCTCTAATTAAACGGGTTTTACCCAGCTTGATTGGAAATCTTGTCACAATGGTTATCACGGGCGGGAGTCAGTAGCGTATAGCAATAAACTTTAGCGTCTTTGGCGTCTTTAGCGGACAAATATTCAATCTCAATCAGAATGATTACGTGCAACGACTACCACCCACTGCCGAGTAAAAGTAATGCGCCATCATAATTCAGCGTCTTCTGCGTCCTCAGCGGATAAATCGAGATCGCTAAATAGTGAGTACGACTTTTCCTTTCGCCCGGCGTTGGGTGATGGCTGCGAATGCTGCCACGTACTGATCGAGCGGATAGGTTTCCGTTACCCGGGGCTTCAGCTTGTCAGCCTGAACCATGGCGGCCAGTTCCAGCATGTTTGTGTGGGCGTCTGGGGGATGGTTTTCTGCCCAGGTACCCCACCAAACGCCAATGATGCTGGCCTCTTTGAGCAGCGCAATGTTGGCGGGGAACTGCGGAATCTCGCCGCAGGCAAAGCCGATGACCAGGTAGCGGCCGTGCCAGGCCAGTGAGCGCAAGGCCTGCTGTGCCAGTTCGCCACCTACCGGGTCGAAAACGACGTCTACGCCCTTGCCGCCAGTCAGTTCCTTGACGGCATCCCGCAGAGAAACCTTCGAGTAATTGACCAGCTCATCCGCTCCGGCTTGCCGGGCAAATTCCAGTCTTTCATCACTACTGGCCGCTGCAATCACTTTGGCTCCAAGGGCCCGGGCAATTTCAACCGCGGTATTCCCCACGCCACCGGCCGCGCCGAGTACCAGGACAGTCTCCCCGGGTTTGAGCGCAGTACTCTGGCGAAAAGCATGGTAGGAGGTGGCATAAGTGATGGTGAAGCCCGCCCCCTGTTCAAAACTCAGCTTGTCGGGTAACGGCAGGCAAATGTGTTGGTCCACCACACATTTTTCCGCGAATGCACCGCCCGCGGGTGTGGCAATGACGTGGTCACCGGCAGCAAACCGGCTTACGCCTTTGCCCACGGCTTGCACGATGCCGGCGAGTTCATTGCCGGGCACAAAGGGTGGTGCGGTCTTGACTTGGTACTCGCCGCTGATCATCAGGATATCGGGAAAATTGATGCCGGCCGCCTTGACTTCAACCAGCACCTGGCCGGTGGCCGGCAGTGGAGCATGATGTTGCTCAAGGTTCAGCGACTCGGGTGGTCCAAATGCATTGCAAACCAGTGCTTTCATTGCTTAAGCGCCTTCAGGTAGGGCCGCAGTTCCCGGCGCGCCACCACCATGCGGTGAACCTCGTCAGGCCCGTCAGCCAGGCGCAGCGTGCGCGCATGCATGTACATGGTCGCCAACGGAAAGTCCTGGGAAAGCCCGCTCGCACCGTGCATCTGGATGGCGTCGTCAATGATCTTGATGGCAACATTTGGTACCACGGCCTTGATCTTGGAAATCCAGAGTTGCGCCTCGGCGACACCCTGAGTATCGATGATATAGGCGGTTTTCAGAGTCAGCAGCCGGGCCATGTCGATGTTCATGCGGGCTTCGGCGATGCGGTCGTAGTTACCTCCAAGCTTTGCCAGGGGTTTGCCGAATGCCGTCCTGCGTACAGAGCGGTGGCACATCAGTTCCAGTGCTTTCTCGGCCATGCCGATCGCCCGCATGCAATGGTGGATACGCCCCGGGCCAAGCCGGCCCTGGGCAATTTCAAAGCCCCGGCCGGGACCCAGGATGATGTTTTCCTCCGGCACACGCACATTGGTAAAGCGCAGGTGCATGTGGCCGTGCGGTGCTTCGTCCCGGGAAAAAACATGCATCGGTCGAACGATTTCCACTCCGGGGGTATCCATCGGCACGAGTATCTGTGATTGCTGCGTGTGGCGGTCGTTCTCGGGATTGGTTTTGACCATGCAGATGAGGATCTTGCAGCGGGGATCGCCTGCGCCCGAGATGTAGGTTTTCTCGCCATTGATCACCCAGTGGCCGTCTTCCAGCACAGCGCTGGTACAGATGTTGGTGGCGTCCGATGAGGCCACACCCGGTTCGGTCATCGCGTAGGCGGAGCGGATTTCGCCGTTGAGTAACGGCTCCAGCCATTGTGCTTTTTGCGCCTCGCTGCCGTAGCGCTCCAGCACTTCCATGTTACCGGTGTCGGGTGCGCTGCAGTTGAATGACTCGGCGGCCAGGTGGGATTGTCCGGTTTCCTCTGCAATATAGGCGTATTCAACCGTGGTCAAGCCGTAGCCGCGGTCAGAATCCGTCAGCCAGAAATTCCACAAGCCACGTTCCCGGGCAGTGGATTTCAGATGGTCAAGGATTTCCAGTTGCCGGTCTGTCAGTACCCAGCGCCCGCCTTTTTCGACTTCGTCAAAAAAGGGTTCATCCAGGGGGGCTACTTCGGTCCTGATGAATTCCCTCACTGCTTCGACCAGGGGGCGTACTTTTTCAGTCATACCGAGGTTCATGGGTAGTGTATTCAGTAACCGCGCTGACGTGCGAATCGATCCAGATGGAAGTATCGATCACCGAGGAAGGTTTCCAGTATCTGGCAGCGTTTCAGGAAAAAACCGATATCAAATTCGTCAGTCATGCCGATGCCGCCATGCATCTGGATGGCCTCTGCAGCGACATTGTGTGCTGTTTCACTCAATTTCGCTTTAACCAGACTGGCAAGTTCGGGAATATCCCCATCATCCCGGTCCAGGGCGTGCAGCGCTTTGAGTACGATGGACTTGCATTGTTCGATCTCGCCGAACATCACCGCGGCACGGTGCTGAAGGGCCTGGAAACTGCCAATCGGCACGCCAAATTGCTTGCGCTCCTTGAGGTACTCCAACGTGCGTTCAAAGGCCTCCTGTGCCAGCCCGAGCAACTCCGCTGACTGTCCGATGACACTTGCATCAAGTACACGGTCGAGCACGGCTGCACCCTGGTGCAATTCCCCTAGTAAGGCATCCCCGCCGATAACGACGTCATCCAGCATGATGTGGGAGGCACAATGCGTATCGAGCACGCGATACCTCTCGATGGTAATTCCTGGGTGATCGGCCGGCATCAGGAACAGGGAGATTCCGTCGGAATCATTAGCGGCACCTCTGGTGCGGGCACTCACGATCAGTGTATCGGCGTTGTGACCATCGATTACGGCTGTTTTTCTGCCTGCCAGGCGAAAGCCATTGTCGCTGGTTTTGGCCGTGGTGGTGACCGTATAAGGCGCATGCCGGCTGGATTCGTTCACGGCCAGGGCCAACAGGTGGCTTCCACTTGCAACTTCCGGCAGGTACTTCCCACACTGTTCAGCGCTACCGCCCTTGACTAGGGCGGTGACACCCATAAGGCAGGTGCTCAACAATGGGCTCGGTGTCAGTGTGCGCCCGGTTTCTTCGAGCACAATTCCCAGCCCGGAGTAGCCGTATTCCAGTCCACCGTATTGTTCCGGAATCAGAATGGCGGTCCAGCCCATCTCCGCCATTTCGGTCCACAGCTCTTTGGAAAATCCGCTCATGCTTTTACTGTCGCGAAGTTCCCTCAGGTGACTGACCGGAGCGCGTTGGCGCAGAAAGTCCTTGGCGGACTCTTTCAGCATCCGTTGTTCTTCGTTCAGTACCAGTGCCATTGCGCTATTCATCCTTGATTGCTTATCTGTTGTCATTCAGCCTGGCAGGCCAAGAATGCGTTTTGCCACGATGTTCAGCTGGATTTCAGAAGTCCCGCCTTCAATGGAGTTGCCCTTGGAACGGAGCCAAAGTCTGGGTACCAGACCATCATGGCTTTGCGTCCCCGCCCAGACCAGGGCATCATGAGAGCCAACAGCCATCAGCAGTTCATGGCGGCGCTTGTTCAACTCGGTACCGTAGTATTTGAACATGGATGCAGCTGGCCCCAGGCTGGCGCCTGCCTGGGCCTCATCCCGGGCGCGCTCCATGGTCAGTTGATGGCAGACTTCGTCGATCTCAAAGCGCGCGATATCGGTCCGCAGCACGGGATTGGAGAGGCGGCCATTGTCCAGGCCAAGCTTTTTCACTGCGACCCGGGAAAGCAACTCGGCGCCTGATTGTAAATTCCCCGTTTCACCGATCATTTCGCGTTCGTGGGTGAGCAAGTACTTGGCGATGGTCCAGCCTTGATTGGGTGCGCCAACTACCTGGTTCTTTTCCATCCGGGTATTTTCGAAAAAGGTTTCGGTGAAAGGCGATTTGCCGCTGATCAGCAAGATCGGCCGGGTGGTGACGCCGGGGGTATTCATGTCGAAAAGAATCAGGCTGATGCCCTGGTGTTTGGGCGCCTGCGGATCGGTGCGGATCAAGACGAACATCCAGTCACCCTGGTCGCCATAAGACGTCCAGATCTTGGAGCCGTTGACAATGTAATGATCACCCAGGTCATCGGCCCGGGCCTGCAGGCTGGCCAGATCGGAACCGGCATTGGGTTCACTGTAGCCCTGCACCCAGCGGATTTCGCCGCGGACAATCGGCGGGAGATGCTGCATTTTCAATTCTTCGCTGCCGTATTTGAGCAAGGCAGGGCCGATCATGGAAATTCCGAAACTGTACAGCGGCGCCCGCGCATTGATGCGTTTTAATTCCTGCTTGAGGATCTTTGCGTGCTCGCGGTCCAGGCCGCCACCGCCATACCGAATAGGCCAGCTTGGAGCAGTCCAACCTTTTTCCGCCATCCGCTGGAGCCAGGCCTGTTGGTCATCCGACTGGAATTTCCAGTTCCTTCCGCCCCAGCAGACATCCACCTCGCTGCGGTAGGGCTGCCGCATGGATTCCGGGCAATTGGCTTCCAGCCACGCTCGCACTTCGCTTTTGAATTGTTTTAGCTCATGCACATTGATCGCCTTTTAAGGTGTCGATTTGGCCCCCAATTCCGCCAGCCGGCCAATGAGCCTAGGATAGCATTATGCTAGGACGGTGACCTCGGCTCTGGAAGATAATCAGTCGTTTTCGCTCACGGACCGGTCAGGCTGGAATAGATTGCACCTGTTGGCCACCCCTTGGTGTAAAATACAGCGCCTTGCTTTTGGCGAGAATGACCAGTGGAAACCAGTCAACAAACCAAGCTCATTGAAGACCTGACCAGCCGTTCCGAAGCGCTCAGGGGGTATCTTTGACTACGCTGAGAAGCGTAACCGCTTAGAAGAGGTCGGCAGGGAGCTCGAAAATCCGGACATCTGGAGTGACCCGGAAAAAGCCCAGGCGCTTGGGCGTGAGCGTGCGCGGCTGGAATCGATCATTACCAACCTGAATGAATTCGAGTCCGGCCTGGTCGATGCGGCTGAAATGCTCGAACTGGCGATTGAAGAACAGGACCAGGAAATCGTAGATTCGGTTTCCCACGACCTGGGGAAAATGCAGTCCAGGGTCGAAACACTCGAATTCCAGCGCATGTTTTCCGGTGAAATGGATGAGAAATCCTGCTTCCTGGATATCCAGGCGGGTAGTGGGGGTACCGAGGCCCAGGACTGGGCCGAAATGCTGCTGCGCATGTACCTTCGCTGGGCGGAGCGTCGGGGGTGGCAAGCAGACCTGATCGAAGTTTCCTCGGGTGAGGTGGCCGGCATCAAAAGCGCCACCATCCAGATTACAGGTGATTACGCTTATGGCTGGTGCCGTACGGAAACCGGTGTGCACCGCCTGGTGCGAAAATCACCGTTCGATTCGGGCAACCGGAGACACACATCGTTTGCCGCTGTTTTTGCTTCACCACAAGTGGATGACAGCATTGAAGTGGACATGAACCCGGCTGATCTTCGCATCGATGTCTACCGGGCATCCGGTGCCGGTGGTCAACATGTGAACACGACCGAATCCGCTGTGCGCATCACGCACCTGCCGACCGGTACCGTTGTGCAGTGTCAGAACGACCGTTCCCAGCACAAGAACAAGGATCACGCACTGAAACAGTTGCGTGCAAAGCTGTTCGAACTGGAGATGCAAAAACGCACCGAGGAGCAGCAGAAACTGGAAGATTCCAAGTCGGTCATCGGTTGGGGCAGCCAGATTCGTTCCTACGTGCTGGACCAATCACGCATCAAAGACTTGCGTACTGGCGTAGAAGTCAGTAATACACAAGGCGTACTGGATGGCGACCTCGACCAGTTCGTGGAAGCATCTTTAAAACAAGGCTTGTAGGAATGAGTGATAAAAAAGTGCAAGACACAACTCCAATCCCGGAGGTGGATGAAAATCGCCTGATAGCAGAACGTCGCGCCAAGCTGGGCACACTGCGGGAGCAGGGGATTGCTTACCCCAATGATTTTCGCAAGGACACCACGGCGGGGTTTCTGCAAGACCGTTACGCCGAGGCGGATGGCGAGGAATTGCTGCAAGTCGAAGAGGTGTTCTCGGTCGCCGGGCGCATGATGGCCAAGCGCGTCATGGGAAAAATCGCATTTGTCCGCCTGCAAGACCGCAGCGACTCCATCCAGTTGATGATTCAGCGTGACCAGCTGCCCGAAGGCGTGTTTGCGCAGTTCAAGCACTGGGACATCGGTGACATCATCGCCGCAAAAGGCCGGATTATGCGCACCCAAAAGGGTGAGTTGTCGATCCGTGCCAGCGAGCTCAGGCTGCTGTCAAAATCACTCCGCCCCTTGCCTGAAAAATACCACGGCCTGATTGATACCGAATTGCGCTACCGCCGGCGCTACGTTGACCTGATCATGAACCAGGAGTCGCGTGATGTTTTCCGCACGCGCTCCAAAATCATTACCTTCATCCGTTCCTTCCTGGAGGCGCCGGGCCGCGAGTTCCTGGAAGTCGAGACACCAATGATGCATCCGATTCCCGGAGGAGCGACGGCCAGGCCCTTTGTAACGCACCACAATGCCCTGGACCTGACCATGTACCTGCGGGTCGCTCCTGAGCTATATCTGAAACGCCTGATCGTGGGGGGGCTGGAACGTGTTTATGAAATCAACCGGAATTTCCGCAACGAGGGTGTTTCCACCCAGCATAATCCTGAATTCACAATGCTTGAGTTCTACTGGGCATACGCGAATTACCTGGATTTAATGGACCTGACCGAAACGATGTTATGCGGCCTGGCAGAGGCAGTTACCGGGGGGACGGCCGTCAACTACCAGGATGAGGAAATTGATTTCAGCGGCCCTTTTGAGCGGCTCAGTGTCGAAGATGC
>JADFKH010000138.1 GCA_022565025.1 Pseudomonadota bacterium | reverse complement strand
CAGCATGCCCGAACCCCCTACGGGCATCGGCCGGCCATTGGCCTGGATATTTACTGCTGAAAATAGCTGTTTACCGGTATTGGGATGTCCTGCTGGAATACTGCTGAAACGGCCCACTCCAAGGTGAAATGAGCGAATGTAGTCGTTCTCGAAGGTCGCTTTTACCAGATCATAACCGGACATGGCAAACCTGCGACGCCACACATCGCTACCCGGAATCCTGATATTGGCCTTGCGGGCAGCTTTGTAAGCTTTGTTTTCAGCCATCAGCCGCCGGAAGGTATCGGCATCCTTAGGCGAGTATTTTGCGTACTCTGCGCAAGTGCGTTCACTGTCTTTCCACATCGTGATCGAAGCTTTATCCAGAAATGAAATATGCATGATCGGATCGGGATCGATGTATTCCAGTCCGTATTCGTTCAGCTTGAGTTCGTTGTCACGCAGCAAAGGGTTGGATTGAATGAAACCGTGGACGGAAGAGCAGAGATCTTCTTTGAACCCCGGCATGCATACCTCAGCCGTCTTGCAGCCACCACCAATGGTGGGCCGGCCCTCGAGCACGAGCACACTGAACCGGGCTTTGGCAAGATAGGCTGCGGTGATCAGGCTGTTATGCCCGGCGCCTGCCACGACAAAATCAAATTCGGTATCATTGCGAAATATTTTCTGGAAAGCCACTGCATGCAAAGATACCGAGCAAAGCGCCGCCCCTTTGATAAAATCACGCCGGGATACTGCTTTCACCCAAGCCTCCTTTACGATGCCTCCATCGTTGTTATAATGCACAAAAATACAAACGATTGCATTAATCGTTTCAATTAGTTGGACAACGGTTGGAAGAATTTAGTAGTATCGATATTAATCCGAAAATCCTGAATAAGACTGAATGGTAACAAATCTCATATGAACGACAAAATACAAAATCTCAAGCAAGACACCCGGCTCAAACTCTACCGTTCGATGCTTGAATGCAGACAGATGGAACAACGCGCCTATGACCTGTTCATGCAGAATCTGGTCAAGGGAACCAGCCATCTTGGACTCGGTCAGGAAGCGATTGCCGCTGGTTTCGGGGTAGCCATGCGTGCCGATGACTACACGTTTTGCACCTACCGTGGGCATAACCACACCTTGGTACGTGGCGTTTCCATGACCGGAATCCTGGGTGAACTCATGGGCCGCGATTGTGGCTTGATGCGCGGTAAAGGCGGCTCCATGCACCTGACCAGTGTGGAACATGGCGTGATGGGGTCCTATGCGATCATCGGAGCTCATCTGCCCATCGCTGCCGGCGCAGCCTGGTCAGCCCAGTACCGGGGCACCGAGCAGGTAGCAGTGTGCTTTTTCGGTGATGGCACAACCAATATAGGCGCTTTCCACGAAGCTTTGAATTTCTCCGTTGTATGGTCACTACCGGTGGTATTCGTATGCGAGAACAATCTGTATATGGAATACACACCCATCGGTGATGTCACCGCAGTGGCGAACCCTGCCGCTGACCGGGCAGCGGCCTATGGTCTGGAGTCCATTTTGATTGATGGTAATGATGTGGATGTCGTGTACGCTACGGCATGTAAGGCTTTGGAACGGGCGCGCAAGGGTGAAGGGCCCAGCTTGATCGAAGCGCTAACCTATCGCCACCATGGCCACTCCCGCGCTGACCCCGGAAAGTATCGGCCCGATGAAGAGGTCGCCATGTGGAAAGAGCAGCGTGATCCCATCAGCAATTACCGGGCTCGCTTGCTCGAACTGGGCATCGCCGAAGCGGATCTTGTTGCAATCGAAACTGAAACGGATGAATTGGTGGACAGAGCGACGGAAGAAGCCAGTAACAGCCCGCCTCCACCAGTGGAGATAGCGATGACGGATGTCTGGGCGGATGGGAGTTCATCATGGCGCAACTGAGCTACAGAGAAGCGGTCGCAGCCGGGATCGCCCAGGAATTGAGGCGTGATTCGAATGTCGTATTCATCGGTGAGGATATTGCATCCGCCGGAGGCGTATTTAAAGCCACTGTGGGCTTGCTGGAGGAGTTTGGACCAAAACGGGTCAGAGATTGCCCAATTTCCGAGCAGGCCATCATCGGTGCCGCCATGGGCGCGGCCATGACCGGGCTTCGCCCGATCGCGGAAATCATGTTCTCCGACTTCCTTGCCGTGTGCTGGGATATCATCGCCAACCAGATTGCCAAGACTCGCTACATGACCAACGGTCAGTTTTCCATGCCCCTGGTGATCAGGACCGCCAACGGAGCAGGTTCACGCTTTGGTGCCCAGCATTCGCAAAGTGTGGAGAACTGGGCGATGGCTATTCCCGGTCTCAAGGTGGTTGCGCCATCGACTCCTGCCGATGTCAAAGGTCTGCTGGCCGCGGCAGTGCGTGATCCGGATCCGGTACTGTTTTTTGAACAAAAATCCTTGTACGGCACCAAGGGTGAGGTACCCGAAGGTGATCATGTCGTGCCGCTGGGCAAAGCCAAAGTTCTGCGACAGGGCGATGATGTGACCATTGTTGCACTGGCTGCAATGGTGCCAAGAGCGGTCAAAGCAGCAGAAACCCTGCACAGCGAACATGGCATATCGGCAACTGTCATTGATGTACGTTCGCTGGTACCGCTCGATACCACTACTATTTTCGAGTCCGTGTCTGCGACCGGCCGGCTGGTCACGGTGGAGGAAAACCCGCGCCTGTGTGGCTGGGGTGCTGAATTGTCTTCTCTGGTTGCAGAAGAGCTGTTCTGGGACCTGGAGGGACCGATTGTCCGGGTGACAACGCCACATATACCCCTGCCCGCTGCTGACAGCATGGAGGATGCGGTATTGCCCAGCGTCGAGCGCATTGTTGACAGCGTTCGCCGGTTGGCAGATTGAGGAATAGACAAGATGAAAGTACTGATGCCCCAATTGGGTGAAACGGTCAATGAAGGCACGATCGATACCTGGCATAAAAAGGCCGGTGATGAAGTTACCAAGGACGAGATTCTTCTCGATGTGGAAACTGAAAAGGTCGCGGTCGAGATCCCCGTACCGGTATCGGGCATACTGACCCGCATCCTGGTGGAAGCAGGCGAAACCGTAGATGTCGGTACGGTGTTGGCAGAAATAAGCGGCCCTGATGATTCGCCTGAAGACGAAAGCGATCAGCAATCACCAGAAACTGCAAGCGACGTCACTCAAACGGAAACGGTAGCCGCACAACCGGCGGCGGCTCCCGCTGGCAAAGACGGCGAACGATTGTCACCAGCAGTGCGCAGGCTCATTGCCGAGCACGACCTGGACGGATCACTGATTCAGGGCACCGGACGAAATGGTCGACTGACCCGGCGTGACGTATTGTCCTACCTGGAAAGCAGACCTGCCGACGCGCGGGTAGTGGAATCTGCAACAGATGCAAAGGATGAACGGCTGCCTTTCAATCGTATCCGGCGTGCTACTGCAGCACACATGGTGCGCTCCAAGTCAACCAGTCCGCATGTTTTACAAACCATTGAGGCTGATTTCAGCGCGGTTGACCGGTTGCGCTTGCAAAAACGCAACAGCTGGAAGGAGGAGCATGGTTTTTCTTTGACTTACCTGCCTTTCGTCGCTCGCGCAGTGTGCCAGGCAATCGGAGAATTTCCCCGCATCAACGCCAGTGTTGATGGTGACAACCTGGTTGTGCACAGCGCAATCAATCTGGCCTTCGCGGTGGACTTGAACTTTGAAGGGCTGGTTGCGCCTGTCGTGCGCGATGCCCAAGAGCTGAAAGTATCTGCAATGGCGCACCGGATCAATGATTTGGTTAAGCTGGCACGGAATAATAAGCTGAGCGCGGATGATCTGAGCGGAGGCACCTATACGCTTTCAAATCCGGGGCCTTTCGGAACCTTTTTCACCGCGCCCATCATCAACCAGCCGCAAGTTGCAATCCTGTCCATTGACGCCATCGCCAAGCGACCGGTAGTGGTTGAGGGTCCTGAAGGTGATTCCATAGGAATCCGTCCGGTGGGCGTGCTGGCCCAATCATTTGACCACCGTGCGTTTGATGGCGCCTACTCGGCTGCATTCCTGAACCGGCTAAAGTCCCTGCTTGAGCGACAAGACTGGACACTGGAGTTTTAAATATGAGAACAAGATTTATCATCACCTATTTACTTCCAGCAGTCATCGCCGGGGCCATCGTCACCACGGCAGCTGCCGACGATCCCATGGAATCTGCTACCACCGATGAACTCGTGCAGCGCGGCGAGGAACTGTACATGCTGCCCGTATCTTGTTGGGTCTGTCATGGTGAAAACGGCGAGGGACTGGTTGGCCCGTCGCTACTCTATGGCCCAACGGCAGCTGACATCTATGATCAGATCCAAAGCAATCCGCAAATGGGCATGCTCGAGAAGGAACTGAAGCTGACGGATGAAGACCTGGTCGCGATTGCGCTGTACATGCGCAAACTCGCGAAGTTGCCGATTGATGAAGCGCTGCCTGCAGAACTCTACAAATCCCTCGCCCAAATCAAGGCCCTGCAGTCCGAAGAGGTGGAATATCCGAAATCGGAGCGGGATCTGGCCGTTGAAAAGATCGAGTCCTTTGCAACCGTATTGTCCACCTGGCAACGCAAGGCCAAGCTGGGAAGCCTAGCCAGATCCTATGAAGTACGGGTAGTGCAGACCTTTGCGCCGGGTGAGCCGATTTTCAAGCCGGAAAAGGGCAAGACTTATTTTTATGAAAACGTTGGTTATTCCAGCAATCCGTCACTGATGCACGAGGGCTTCGTCAATGCGAAGTCAAGCCAGTTCGTGATCGGTGATGCCCAGACCAAGGAGATCATTGTCAGCAAAGAGCTGCCAGTGCACCTCCGTTCAGCCGTGCATACCACCATGGTTTCGCCCGATGGCAAATGGATTTACATCGTCAGTTCGAAGGAAGGCGGCATCGATGACAAGGCGACCCTCAGGACTTCGGCCACCGTCATCAAAGCGGATGCGCTCACTCTGCAGCCGGTAAAGCAGTTCACCATCGGCGGTCGTTTTCACCACGGCCAGGTGTTCCGTGACAAGTATCTTCTGATCGATACCTTTGCACGCGATCCGGATGGCCTGGATATCATGTTGTTCGACCCTGAGACCGATACGATCCTCGGTGGTGTGCGCGACGAAGAACTTGGGGGAGCTACCTATACAGCCTGGACCGATGACGAATTCATTTACGTCCTCATGGAACCTACCGGCTATGCACCCGGCAGCGCCACAGGAATGACGGCGATCCGAGACTTCTACCGGGGAAAACTAACCACGATGCGGCCCTTTTGGATCGCCCGCATCGACCCGGAGACCTGGGAAGTGCTGCAGGAGTATCCCTTCCCGGGCTTCCGCGGCAACTGGATCACCTTCGATTCCAAAAAGGAATTCATGTACGTCACCGGAGCGGGTACGTCCAATATCAGCAAGATCAACATAAGCACCGGCGAAATTGCCTGGGCTGCAGGTACGGGTATCGGGCCCTATGGCTGCGGTCTCAATGCGGATGAATCCGAGATCTGGATTGCCGATAAAGGCGAGGGAACCGGTCATCTCGGACGAACCATTACGGTGCTGGATACGGCCACAGGACGGATTCTTGAAACCCTGTTTTCCGGTTACAAGGTAGATCATGTGCTGCTGTCCCCAAACGGCAAGGAAATGTGGGCTACCAGCAATGGCGAGGGCCGTATCTTCGTGTTTGATGCGGTAAGCCGCGAGCAGATCAAGGTCATCGATATGCCACAGTTCGGCGACCCGCATGGCCTGGTGTGGGTGCATTACGACCAGGATGGCAATTCGCGCGTAATTCGCGATCAAGGTGGTTTCCACAATGGCATCAACCCGTTCAAGGGTATGCCACTTGAATAGTACTGCACTCCTTCAATGAGTGACAAAACAAACAAAACAGCTGCAGCTGGAAGTCGGCGGGAATTCCTCAAACACACACTTACCACGGGTGCCGGCATTGCGTTCGTGGGCTGCTCTTTGACGAATGCGCTGGCTGACACAACTATCGTCGTCAAGGATCCGGATACACTGCAGGCTGATTTTCCCCGCCCGGTGGTGGTTAACGGCAAACGCATGCTGACCATTGACGTACATGCGCATACCGAGGTGGCAGATGTGTGGCCACTGATCGAAGGCCATAAAGCGTTGGCAGGAGAAAACCCATACGATCCGAATCCACTCAGCCGGGCAACTGACGTATCAGTCCGAATAGCCGATATGGATGCCACCGGCATAGACATGCAAGCGCTGAGTATCTCTGTAGGTCAATATTTCCACTGGGCTGAGCGTGACCTGGCGGCAAAAATTATCCGGCTGCAGAACGAAAAACTTGCAGAGGTCTGTGCCTTACATCCAGACCGTTTTGTACCGCTTGGTGCCGTTTCTTTGCAGCACCCCGATCTGGCAGCATCTCAACTTGAATATGCGGTCAAGAAACTGGGCCACCGGGGTGTAATGATTACCGGAAGCATCGATGGTTTGGAAATAGCCGACTCCCAATTCAACCCGTTCTGGGCCAAGGCTGAGGAGCTGGATGTCATCGTATTCCTGCACCCTCGGGGTTTTCCAGAAGGTGGAAAGCGATTCCAGGGCAATGGCCGTCTGGGTAATATTATTGGCAATCCACTCGAAACCACTGTTGCGCTCTCACACCTCATATTCGAAGGCACGCTGGATCGCTACCCGGGATTAAAACTTGTCGCGGCGCATGGCGGAGGTTTCCTGCCGGCCTATATCGGTCGATCTGACCATTGTCATTCCACCGACGATCGAGGTTGCCGGGGCGAAGAGCAGAAAAAACCAAGTGACTATCTGCAACAGATCTATTTTGATTCACTGGTCTACAACACCCAGAACCTCAAACATCTGATCCATGAAGCAGGCGTCAGCCAGATTGTGCTGGGTACGGATTACCCCTATGGGATGGAAAACCGTAATGCGGTGGCGCATGTTTTGAGCGTGCCAGGCCTTAATGACCAGGAAAGAGCAGCCATTCTGGGCGGTACGCTGTCCAGACTCTTGAAATTGGATCACGATTGAGCTTTCGCTTGCAGGGCTTTAACTCTCCAGCCTGGATTCCGCAACTTCAGCCATCGTGGCCCTGGTTGAGCCCTTCCAGGGTCCAGTCTTTAACGGGTTTCGCACGGAAATCAGGTTCTCCCAGCGCAGGATGAGAGAGCAGGTAGATACCTGAGTCAGCCATAGCCCAGATCAAATTGCGGTCCCACTCCACCATCATTCCATCTCCAATCCGGTTAAAACTCCCGGGCCGGTCCATAGAGCCGCCGCTGGGCGGTATGAAGTAACCATCCATTTTCGGCTTGGCAGGATCAGAAAAATCCATAAACTGGAAACCTGCATTAAAAGCTGCGTAACCAATAAATGATTCATGGCGTTTACCCGGTGCTTTCAGATGCGGTGGGTTGTGCGTGCCGTAACGCCCGCGCTTATCGCAGAAAGTATCGTATGGCGCTTCTTCCGGCGGAACCCAGCGGCCAAAATCTGCAATACGGCGCGGGTTTTCAATGTCGCTTATATCTATCACGTAATTATCGTGAAAGGGCTCGTTGCAATCAGGATTGAGGGCCTCTGCGGTGCTGATCACGAATCCACGATCCAGCCAGCTGACATCAGTGGTGTGGGTCGGAATCGCGCCAGGCAGGTATTCCGGACGCCATTGACTGACCAGTTTGGGCTTGGACGGATTGGAAATATCATGCACTGTGATGCCAAAGGAACCGTA
>JADFKH010000137.1 GCA_022565025.1 Pseudomonadota bacterium | reverse complement strand
ATGACTGGGAAGCCCAGAGTGGTGAAAAGCTGTCTCTGCCCATCGGTGGGGGAATTTCAAAAACAACAAGGTTTGGCCGCATACCGTTAAAACTGGCCTTCGAAATCCACAATTATATTGCAAGTGCCGACCGTTTCGCACCGAAATGGCTGCTCACATTCAGTATCACCCCCGTCTTCGGGAATCCGTAACAAAAATAGCGCCTAAAGAGAATAAATAAAATGAGCGCAATCGACAGCACTACAGACAGCCATCCACAAGATGAATTCTGGGGGCATCCCAAAGGCTTGTATGTTTGTTTTTTCACCGAAATGTGGGAGCGGTTTTCATTCTATGGAATGAAAGCACTTTTATTCCTCTATTTGATCAAATACCACCTGTTTGGGGATGCGCCCAGCTACCAGTTGTTGGGCGCATATGGCGGTATGGTCTATGCCATGCCGGTGATTGGTGGCCTGCTGGCTGATCGCTGGCTGGGCATGCGCAAAGCCGTGGTCGCGGGCGGCGTATTGCTTTGCCTGGGGCATTTCGGTATGGCTTTTGAGGGTGAACAAGCCCGTCTTGTTGATGGTGCAATTCAACGCGATGAAGCTGCGCTGCAGGTATTCTATTTTTCACTGGCGCTGATTATCGCTGGCGTCGGTTTCCTGAAACCCAATATTTCCACCATCGTGGGCAAGCTGTACCCGCAAAATGACCCACGCAGGGATTCGGGATTTACCCTTTTCTATGCCGGCATCAACGTTGGCGCTCTGTTCGCCAGCCTGATCTGTGGGTACCTGGGCGAAACTTTTGGCTGGAAATATGGTTTTGGCGCCGCGGGTATCGGCATGCTGCTGGGCCTGACCGTCTTTCTGAGCGGGCAGAAATATCTACACGGCTTTGCTGAGCCGGCAAATCCTGCCTTGTTAAAAGAAAAAGTTTTGGGTCCATTGCGGCGGGAAGGGGCTATTTATGCCGGTGCAGTGGTCGGTGTCGTCGTGATCTGGCAGTTGATGCAACACACCTGGACCGTTGCGGGCGCCATGCACATCATGTCCGCCGTGCTGGTGGCATGGTTTATCTGGTTTCTTGTGAAGTGCTGTAACCGCGTTGAACGGCAGCAGATGCTCAGTCTCGTCATGCTTATTTTTATGGTATTGGTGTTTTTTACCTTGTATGAACAGACTTACGGTTCCTGGGTGGCCTTCACCGACCGCTTGTTGAGCAAAGATTTGTTCAGTATTTCAACAGTCGATGGTGAACCAGTACTGCCATGGTCGGTGATACCGTTGGCGGTCAGCCCGCTGGCGATGGCACTGGCACTGAAACTGGCCGATGGCGGCCGGGAACGCATTGGGGAAATACTGATCGGCACGGTTGCATTGCTGCTGATCGGCGCTTTTGTCCGCGACATGTCGGTTGTGCAGCAAACCGCCGGGTCACTCACTTTCCTGGGTGCATTTTTCATTGTTGCACTGACCCCGTTGTTTACCTGGTTGTGGCCATGGCTGGACCAGCGGGGATTGAATCCAAGCAAGCCGGCCAAGAGCGCGATTGGCCTGCTATTCGCCGGACTGGCATTTCTGCCGATGGTGTATGCAGCACACCTGGCCGGCATCAGCGGTATGGCGAGTGTCTGGTGGCTGGTGCTGGCTTACGCCGTGCTGGGACTCGGTGAGCTGTGTATTTCACCGATTGGCCTCAGTGCGGTAACCCAGTTGTCGGTACCGCGCGTAGTCAGTGTCATGATGGGTGCCTGGTTCCTGGCGACGGCCTATTCGGAAGTACTGGCTGCGAAGTTTGGCGAACTGACGGCGATGGATGTCCCTGCAGGTGAAACTCTGAATGTGGCCGTTGCAGCAGCGCGCTATGGTGACCTGTTCATGATGATGTTTTGGATCGGCATTGCTGCCTCAGCCGTTGCCTTCGCCTTGATACCGCTGGTCCGCCGCGGCATGCACGGGGTGAAGTAGGGGTGCGCGGCTCGGACATTCGAGGCCTTGCCCAGTTGGCTACGCAGGCCACTGTAGGGGTGACCCGCATCACCGAAGGCGTGCACCAGTCGGTGTTGAGCACCATGGGTTTTGCCGGTGGCAAAACACCAGGGCAAACTAGCGGCATCACGGGTCTGGTCTACAAGAGCATCCACAAGGTGGTGCAATGGGTGGGCCAGGGCGTGGACACCGTGTTGAGCAGGCTGCAACCCCTGTTTGATTCCCTTGAAGAAACCAAACCCGGAACGCCGGAGCGCGAAGCGATTCTGGCGGCTCTCAATGGCGTGATGGGTGACCGTTTGGTTGAGGGCAACAACCCGTTCGCAACCCCCATGACCCTGCTTTACCAGGACGAAGTGCTGAACTGGCAAAACCCGCCGCCAATGCCTGCCGCATCCAACAAGGTGCTGCTGCTGATTCACGGTCTGGGTATGAATGATCTGCAGCGGCACGCACAGCACCAGGGTCACCCCCTCGAACAGGGTCGAACGCTGGCTTCGGCCCTGGATTACACGCCCATCTACGTGCGCTACAACTCCGGCTTGCATACATCACAAAATGGGCGCGCACTGTCGGCCCAATTGGAGCAACTGGTCACGCACTGGCCTACAGCCATTGAACAATTAACGGTAGTGGCCCACAGCATGGGTGGCTTGCTGATCCGCAGCGCCTGCCATTACGCCAAACAGGAGGGATTACGCTGGCCGGGTCAGCTGAAAAACATCGTTTTTCTGGGCACACCGCACCATGGCGTCCCGCTGGAGCGGGCCGGCAACTGGGTGAACACTATTTTGAGCAGCACGCCCTACACCCGGCCTTTCACCGCGCTTGGCCAGCTGCGCAGCGCCGGCATCACCGACCTGCGCTACGGCCATGTGCTGGACGAAGACTGGCAAGGCTGCGACCGGTTTCAACACAGAAACGATCATCGTCAGCATGTGCCACTGCCTGAGGGCGTAGCCTGCTACACCGTGGCCGCGACCGTGGCCGCCAAACGCAGCGCCCTGGCGAACCGTTTGATTGGCGACGGCCTGGTGCCCCTGCACAGCGCACTGGGCCAGCATGAAGACGCGCAGCGAAAACTGCTGTTTTCAGAAGCATCGCAATGGATCGCCTACCGCATGAACCACTGGGAGTTGCTCAGCAGCCCCGAGGTGAGCCGGCAGATGGTGCAGTGGCTGACGCCCGCATAAGTCCAAGGAAAAACTTAATGCACTCTCAACCATTGTGCAGCCTGATTGGTCACGTCACCACCAACCTGCGCCACTCAATGGTTCTTTTTGGCATTTGGCGGCTGAACAGGTAGGCTTAACTTCAGTAGCAGACACAAAGAAACCAGCCCTTGTCATTTTTTGCAGAACTCAAACGCCGCAATGTCTTCAAGGTAGCGATTGCCTACATCGTCATGGCGTGGCTGTTGATGCAGGTGGCTGATGTCATCGTGAACAACATTGCTGTCCCGGGTTGGGTGTTCCAGGTCATCCTTTTATTGCTCGGCATTGGCTTTTTGTTGGCCCTGTTTTTCGCCTGGGCCTTTGAACTGACCCCCCAAGGCCTCATGCGCGAACACAAGGTGGATCGTAGCCAGTCCATTGCCCATGAAACCAGTCGCAAACTGGACTTTGTGATCATCGGCGTGCTGGTGCTGGCGCTGGGATATTTTGCTTACGACAAGTTCGTGCTCGATGCATCACGTGATGCTGCCCTGGTCGAAGCGACAACACAGGCTGTGTCTGCACAGGCTGCCGCCGAAGAAGCATCCGTGGAGTCCGATAAATCCATCGCAGTGCTGTCGTTCGTCAACATGAGTGACGATGCCAGCAATGAGTTTTTTTCCGATGGCTTGGCCGAAGAACTCATAAACTTGTTGGCTAAGATTCCAGGGTTGCGGGTGACTTCACGCTCCTCGGCATTTTCCTACAAGGGCAAGGACTTCAAGATCGCGGATGTTGGCCGTGAATTAAACGTCAGTAATGTGCTGGAAGGCAGCGTGCGCAAGGCTGGTAACCAGGTGCGGATTACCGCACAGTTGATTAAGGTGGATGGTGATGTCCACTTGTGGTCCGAGACTTTCGACCGCTCGCTGGACAATATCTTCGCCATCCAGGACGAGATCGCAGCAGCAGTGGTGGCACATCTGAAGGTTACCCTGCTGGGCGATGTGCCCATGGTGAGGGAGACCGACCCGGAAGCCTATGCGCTGTATCTGCAGGGCCGTTATCTGAATCACCGGAATACGGCTGGGGCGCTTGAGCAGGCCTTTACGCTGTTGCAGCAGGCACTGGTCATAGACCCCGGCTACGCGGCGGCCTGGGTAGAGCTGGGTGCTGTGTACCCATACCAGGCGAACCTTGGCCTGCGGCCCATTGACGAAAGCTACACCTTGTCTCGCGAGGCGATTAACAAAGCGTTGGCTATCGATCCGGAATTTGCACCGGCGCTCGGCAGCCTTGGCTTGATGGCGATGTTTTATGACAACGACCTGGCCGCAGCGGCGCAGCACTTCGAGCGAGCGTTGCTACTGGAGCCTGCCAATAGCGACATTATCGCCAACTCTGCCAACCTGACCGCGGCGCTCGGCCGATTGGATGAATCCATTGCCCTGGCTAAATTTGTAGTAGCCCGCGATCCGGTCAACCCATTTGCTCACAACAGACTGGGCGTGTTTTACGCATTTGCCGGACGTTGGGATGAGGCCATCGCCTCTTACAGCACTGCGCTGACGCTGAGTCCGGATCGTAGCGGTACGCAGTACCACATAGGCATGGCGCTGCTGTTCAAGGGCGAGCCGAATGCTGCGCTGGAAGCGATGCAGTTGGAAGATTCCGTTTGGGGCATGATCGGTTTACCGCTGGCCTACCACGCACTGGGCCGGGTGGGTGAGTCCGATGCCGCACTGGCGGAGTTGATTGAACAGTATGAACAGGGTGCGGCCTATAATATAGCTTACGTGCTGGCCTATCGCGGTGAGGCTGACCGTGCCTTCGAATGGCTGGACAAAGCGGTACAGTTTAAAGATGCAGGCCTGGCACAAATCCTGGGTGCGCCCTTCTTCGCCAACATCCACGACGACCCGCGCTGGCTGCCGTTCCTGGAGCGTATCGGTAGGTCGCCCGAGCAACTGGCTGCCATCGAGTTCAAGGTTTCGCTGCCCGAGTAGGGCATGAAGGTCCAGCAAATTACGTGACGCTCTGCAAGCCGTGATCACATTACTGCAAGAAGAAAAATTCGGCTTACCGCTGCAGTTCAAAAACTTCCGTGACTGGATATCATGTAACCGTCTCCTTCTTTTGGCCCTGGAATTTTTGCCAGGCTTCGGTTTCCATGATGATTCTTAAAGTATCGACGGCCCGCCAAATATCCATATAGCTTAAATACAAAGGACTCACGCCAAAGCGCACACAATCAGGCGCTCGAAAATCTCCGATCACATTGTTGGCGATCAGCGCTTGCATAATGGCGTAGCCCTGCTCGTGCGTGTAGCTGATCTGGCTGCCCCGGATAGCATCGTTTTGGGATGAAATAAGGGTGAAGCCAAAATCAGCGCAACGTTCCTTCATCAATTCAATGAACAGACGTGTGAGCTTTCTCGATTTGTCTTGTATCGCTTGAATCGATACCGCTAACAATTCGTCGAGAGCCGCTTCAAAACAGCCCATGGCGATAATGGACGGGGTCCCGCACAGCATCCTTCTGATCCCTGGCGCGCTTTCGTAGGTTTCGTCAAAAGCAAAAGGGTTCGCATGCCCCATCCATCCCCACAGCGGTTGGCTGATGTGCTCCTGATGCCGCTTCGCCACATAAACAAAGGACGGCGCACCAGGCCCGCCGTTGAGAAATTTGTAGCCACAGCCAAGGGCAAAATCGGCCTTCACCTGGTTCAGGCTTATATCCAGGATGCCGGCGCTGTGGCACAGGTCCCACAGCACCAGTCCGCCGGCTTGGTGCACCCGCCGGGTAATGCTCCGCATGTCGAACACGTCACCGGTTCGATAATCGACATGACTGAGCACAAGCAGTCCCGTGTCATCGCCTATTTCTTCGGGGATGCGGTCTCTTTGCACGGCTTTCAATAAGAACCGTTCGCCCAGCAACTCCTCGATACCCTGCATGATATAGAAGTCGGTGGGGAATATTTCCCGGTCGGTGAGACATACCTTACGCTGTGTGTTCAGCCCCATAGCGGCAATGATGGTTTTAAAAAGGTTTACCGACGTACTGTCCGTTACCGTGACTTCATCGGCGTCTGCCCCAATCAGCTGAGCAATTTTGGCGCCTACGCGCGCCGGCGATGAATACCAACCGGCACCGTTCCAGCCGCCGACCAATTGCTCTCCCCACTCATCGCGGATGATTGACGCGACGCGTTTTTGTGCAGCCACGGGCAAAGCGCCAAGGGAATGTCCCGCAAAGTACAGCATACCGTCGGGCAGGTAATATTTGACGGCCTCATCTGCCAGCGGGTCCTGCTCGTCCAGAGCAATGCAATCGCTTTCGCTAATCAAAGGTCTGTCTCCGTCAAATGTTGATGTTGGTTTGAAAATGAAAGTTTACCTTTTCAACAGCAAGAAATAAATTTGGTGTGCATGATGGCCCCGTCCAAGCGACCCATCCCAGTGATTTTTTGCTAAACTTCTCCACCGATGAATCCCACAGTGCACAATCTCGGTGAGCGATGGTCGCTGTTCCAGCAGTTCATGGGCGAGATTCGAGATGTGGAAATCCAGCAGGACAGCCTGCGCTTCCGGCGCAATATTGAGCGTATGGGTGAGATTTTCGCCTATGAGATCAGTAAAGTCATGCAGCACTCGAAGATCCAGGTACAAACACCAATGGGCAAGGCTGATGGCGCGGTATTAACCGGGCAGCCGGTATTGGCGACCATCCTTCGCGCTGGTTTACCTTTGCACCGGGGCTTATTGAACTACTTCGATCGGGCGGAAAACACATTCATATCCGCCTACCGCAAACACGAGCAGGACAGTGATCAGTTCGAGGTGGAAATCGAGTATCTGTCCAGTCCCTCCGTGGACGGCAAAACGGTCATCCTGTGTGACCCCATGCTGGCGACAGGGTCCTCGATGGTGCTGGCTTACAAGGCTTTGCTGGAACGCGGCACCCCGGCGCAGTTGCACGTGGTGGTGGTAATCGCAACGGAAGAGGGCCTGGCAATGGCAATGAAAAATTTACCGGTGGAAACGACCTATTGGGTGGGCGCGATCGACCCCGAGATGACCAGCAGCAAGTACATCGTTCCGGGCCTCGGCGATGCCGGTGACCTGGCCTACGGCGCCAAGGAATAGAATTTTCTCATTGCGGACTAGGGTACATAAAGGGTATCGGGTAGCTGTATAGGGGACCGTCATCCGTCGGGAACGGATGATCGAGCGAACAGGGATGTCTAGAGCGTGTCCCGTATGCAGCTGCCTGATGCCCTCCGGGCATATACAATATTGCTGGGTTAGGGA
The DNA here is from genome assembly GCA_022565025.1 of Pseudomonadota bacterium. Lineage (GTDB taxonomy): Bacteria > Pseudomonadota > Gammaproteobacteria > Xanthomonadales > SZUA-36 > JAJRRA01. Next base: position 445 of record JADFKH010000137.1, on the reverse strand, counting down.
GATTCTGGTCTCAGACGCATCAACAAATAGTATAAAATTCCTGAAGTGAAGGCGCCGACGAACCAGGCGTAGTTGTAGATCTTGACCAGGAAAGCGGGTGCATTGTCCACCACACCGATCGCGGTCAGAAATCCGGCGATGCTGGGTGCGATACCCAGTATCAGTGCCAGTATTGCGTATAGATTCCAACCCTTGTGGTATTCATATTCACCGTTGCGTTGATAAAATGCCGCTGTATTCAAGCGGCAGCGCCGCACGAAAAAATAATCGGCGATCAATATGCCTGCGATCGGGCCCAACAGGGAAGAATAACCGACCAGCCATACGAACAGATAAGAACCGGCTGATTCCAGCAGTTTCCAGGGCATGATGGCGATGCCGAGACCGGCGGTGATGTAGCCACCCATCTTGAAGGAAATGAGCCTGGGCGCGATGTTGCTAAAAC
>JADFKH010000136.1 GCA_022565025.1 Pseudomonadota bacterium | reverse complement strand
CTTGCGTACCAGGTTCTGGTCATCGACCAGCATCATTTTGATCATATTGTAGTCTCCACGTCCAGCGTTACTTTGATCATGTTGTAGGTACCCAGGCGCGCAGGGCAAAGCCAGCTCCCGGCTTGGTCTCTATCTTGAGTTCACCGCCAAGCTGCCGCAAGCGCTCAGCCATTCCTTTCAAGCCGTTGCCGGCCTCAACCTCAGCCACACCGCGCCCGTCATCCCGGGCGATCATGGCGATACCATTCTCATCCGGCACCAGGCTGATCCACAGGTTCTTGGCCCGGGCATGGCGCACACTGTTGGTAATCATCTCCTGGGCACAGCGCAACAGGACCTGGGCACAAAGCGGATCGGTCATGGACAGTTCCAGGGGCAGATTAAGGTGGATACGAGGTTCGGGAACACCCTCCACCAGTGTACGCAGTGCAGAGGCCAATTCAACCTTGTCATCGTCACGCATGTCACTCACCACTTCCCTGACATCCACCAGTAACAACTTGGCGAGGGAATGGGCCTGCTGCACATGCTCCAGTGCCTTGCCCTCCACCAGGTGGGTGGCAACTTCCAGGTTAAGTGTCAGTGCTGTCAAGTGATGGCCCACGAGATCATGCAGTTCCCGTGCGATGCGAACCCGTTCCGCGATCCGCGTATTTTCCTCCAGCAGGGCCTGCGTGGCTCTTAATTCCGAGTTTACTTTACGCAGTTCATCACGCGCTGCGTTCTGCCGCAAAGCAACCACGCCGCTCATGAATGCAAACAGGGAGATACCCAGGAACAAGCCTCCCGTCAGCGCCGCGAATTTGAAAGCAATATCAGGAATGTTGCTGAGTACGGCCACCAGCAATACATTTTGCCCGATCAACCAACTCATGGCCGGCACCGGCGCCAGCATCCACGGCAGCAGGCCGGCCACGATCAACAGAAGAATACCGCCCAGGGATGTCTCTGCCAGCATGCTTATTCCCAAGGCGCAAGCGGTGAGCAGTGACACGCTTGCGAGGCGATACAAGAGACTGGACCTGACTGGCAGCACCCTGACCTGGTTCCAATAGGTCAAGCCAAAAATCAGATGCAATACCCACCAGGTCACATACTGGTTCATGGCCAGCGGCGTTTCGTACCAGTAGCGCATCAGGAACAGGGGGATTGAAGCACACAGCCAGGTAAAGAGCCCCGCATAACGCAACAACTCAATCGGCTGGTGTTTGCTTTTGGACATTCCTATTTTACCCGCGCGCTGTGAACAGCATCTCACATTATCATTAAAACGGTAACCAGCCTCTATGCCACACCAGGGCGGCGGCTGCGAGCAGGCCCATAACGATCAGCCACGGCAGCCAGCTCCGTTTGCGCTGAACGGCGTCCTTGGTCAATAATTTCTGTGGCCTCAGCCCGGGTGCCTGGAGCACCCAACGGCAGTTGGCGATGCGGATTTCATCCCCGCTACCCAGGCTGGCTTGCTCAACCGGCTCACCGTTAAGCAACGTTGCACCCGGCGATGCGAGGTTGCGCAGGATCAGCGAGCCATCCTGCTCGATGATTTCCGCGTGCTGCATATCGGCCCCGTCACTATCAATACGAACGTCGCAATCTTCTGCGCTGCCAATCAGCGTCCTGTCTCCAAGCGTGAAAAACTGGTTGATCACCGCACCGGATGCGCCTTTTAGTCTGTAGGTGCTCATCCCTCACCTTGGATTAACACGAGCGCAAGAACTGCAATTCCTTCACCCCTGCCGCATAAGCCCAGTTTTTCGGTACTCGTCGCCTTGACCGATACCACACTGGCCGGGGTACCCAGTACTTCGGCCAGGGTCTCCCGCATCAGGCTGACATGCGGAGCGATACGGGGTGACTCGCAGACAATAGTCAGGTCGAGATTGACCAATTGCCAGCCCTGCTCAGCCAGTAATTCACGGACTTTTGCCAGCAGAACAGTACTATCGGCATCCCGCCACTGGTCATCACCGGGCGGGAAATGCTGTCCGATGTCTCCCTGGGCAGACGCCCCGAGCATGGCATCGCACAGGGCATGGATGGCAACATCACCATCGGAGTGCGCCGCCAGGCCCCGGTCATGGGGTAAACGAACACCACAGAGCATGACATGGTCGCCGTCGGTGAAGGCATGAATGTCCAAGCCCTGTCCAATCCGGAATTGCATGTTATTACTCCGTAACCATCAATTTCCGCAGGATAAATTCGGCCAGGGCGAGATCTTCGGAACCGGTAATTTTGATATTGCTGGTGGAACCTCTCACCAGCAAGGGGTGAACTCCCGCACTTTCCATCGCTGCGGCCTCGTCCGTTGGTGTGAGTCCCGATGCCAGGTTTGATTCGAGGTTGGTAAACAACGGATCAATCCGGAATAACTGGGGCGTTTGCGCCGACCAGTAGCGTGTGCGCTCTACGGTCGATGCGATAAACCCATTTTCGTCCGCCAGCTTCAGTGTATCGCTGACCGGCACGGCCAGGATTGCACCACTTTCACTGGCCAGACCGCACCTCAGTAAATCATCAAGCGAGGAACCCGACAGGCATGGCCTGGCGGCGTCGTGGACCAGCACCCATTCACAAGCCGGGTCAATATCCCGGATGAATCTCAAACCATTCATAACCGTTTGCGCACGGCTGTCGCCACCCTTCACGGTAGCGACATCCGGATAAGAGGGACGAATCAGGTCGTCGTAAATCCCGTCATCCGGCGCCAGCGCAACGGTCACCCGGTTTACTGCGGGGTGCTTACGGACGGCTGCAATGCTGTGCGCCATCACGGGCTGGCCCATCAGGTGCGTGTACTGCTTCAGCATGGTGCCGCCGAACCTGACACTCCGGCCCGCTGCCGGAATCAGTGCATGTACCTGCGGCTCGTTCACAATCCTTGCTGCTCTTTCACTATCATTATGGATCATCCGCCACTCGAATTTCAGCTGGAACCACCTGGTAGAATTCCTCGTTCTCCTTGATCAATCCCAGTTCGCTCCTCGCCCGCTCTTCCACGGCTCCCAGACCCTGGCGCAAATCTTCAACCTCTGCGCGCAACTCCCTGTTGCGCTGCGCCAGCGCCTCGTTTTCCTCGGTCTGTTCTTCTACGCGCTGTTCCAGTCTCTGCACGTCACTAAAACCGCCTTCTCCGAACCACATTTTCAATTGTAGAAGAATCAGGATAAGCAACAGTATGGCAAGCAGGACTCGCATTGATCAATACCAGTACTCATTCAACATGATAATTGCGGATTCAGAGCCACCCAGATGTTCCAAGTCAAGGCGCAGCGAGCAGGGAATGGCTCGTCCTTTTCAAGGGCTGCAACGCAGGATTGGGACATCTGGGTGGCTCCCTTCGGGCGAGCTGGGAAGCGGTCGTCCGTGGCGTTGCACCTCTTGCCAAGGACCAGGCCATTGCCTGCGAGGCGCGCCTTGCGACCAACCACTTCCCAACTCGCTGAACCCGTAATTATCATGTTGAAGGAGTACTAGCTCCAGTTACGGATATGTGAAAACGCACCACGACCTGCAAAACTGCCGCGATCGCCCAGCGCTTCTTCGATGCGCAATAATTGGTTGTATTTGGCGACACGGTCCGATCTGCACAGGGAGCCGGTCTTAATCTGGGTAGCTGTGGTGGCAACTGCGAGATCGGCAATCGTGGTGTCTTCGGTCTCCCCCGAGCGGTGCGAAATGACCGCACTGTAGCCGGCCTGTTCGGCCATATTGATAGCTTCCAGCGTCTCGGTCAGGGTCCCGATCTGGTTTAGCTTGATCAGGATGGAATTGGCAATTCCCTTTTCGATTCCCCGCTTGAAGATTTCCGTGTTGGTGACAAACAGGTCATCACCGACCAGTTGGCAAACGTCGCCGGCCAGCCTGGTCAGGATGGCCCAACCCTCCCAATCATCCTCGGCCATACCGTCCTCGATACTGACGATTGGGTATTGCCGGGCCCAGCCCGACAGGTATTCAGCAAAGGCCTGCGGGGCAAACGATTTCCCTTCCGAGGCCAGGTGGTACTTGCCGTCACTGAAAAACTCGGATGAAGCGGTGTCCAGCGCAAGAGCCACGTCTGTACCTATGCTGTAACCGGATTTTTCGATGGCTTCCAGGATGGCCTCCACCGCTGCTTCATTGGACGGCAGGTCAGGGGCGAAACCACCTTCGTCGCCTACCGCCGTGTTCAAGCCGCGCATTTTCAGAACGGTCTTCAGCGCGTGAAAAATTTCGACGCCACAACGCAACGCCTCAGCAAATGAGTCCTGCCCGAGGGGCACTACCATGAATTCCTGCATATCCACACTGTTGTCCGCGTGCGCTCCACCATTAATGATGTTCATCATCGGCACGGGCAATTGCAAAGTTTCGCTCGTTGCCAGCCGTGACCACAACGGGCGGCCTTCATGCGCGGCCATGGCATGTGCGGCTGCCAGTGACACGCCCAGTAGCGCATTGGCGCCAAGGTTCGCTTTGTTGGGACTGCCATCCAGTTCGATCAGGCGGCGGTCCAGTGCTGCCTGATCCGCTACATCGAACCCCTTCAGTGCATCTGCAATCAAGGTGTTGATGTTGGATACAGCCCGCCTAACGCCTTTGCCGGAGTAGCGCCCGGGATCGCCATCTCTCAGTTCAAAGGCTTCCCGGGCCCCGGTGGATGCACCTGATGGCACGGCAGCCCGTCCGAAAGCGCCGGAAGCCAGCACGATTTCAGCTTCAAGTGTCGGGTTGCCGCGGGAATCCAGAATTTCCCGTGCGTGTAAAGATTGAATCAAGCTCATTTTGGGTCCTTATGCGGGCTAAGCAGACAATAAGTATCGCTTGCTTACCACATCGAGTTCCTTGAGCGTGAACAACAAGGATTCGATCTGTCCCAGCGGCCAGGCGTTGGGGCCATCACTGAGCGCCTTGTCGGGATCGGGGTGTGTCTCCATGAACAGGCCGGAAATACCCACGGCAACCGCGGCACGCGCCAGCACCGGGATGAACTCCCGCTGGCCGCCGGAAGAAGTCCCCTGGCCACCGGGCAACTGCACGGAGTGAGTTGCGTCGAATACCACCGGGCAGCCGGTTTCCCTCATCACGGCCAGCGAGCGCATGTCCGAAACCAGGTTGTTATAACCAAAGGACGCACCCCGTTCGCAAACCATGATGTGCGTATTGCCGGTGGACTTTGCCTTGTCAGTGACATTTTTCATTTCCCAGGGACTGAGAAACTGCCCTTTCTTGATATTTACCGGCTTGCCTGCCCCAGCCACCCGCTTGATGAAATTAGTCTGACGGCAGAGAAAAGCCGGGGTTTGCAGCACATCCACGACATCGGCGACCTGCTGCACGTCCGTGTCTTCATGCACATCGGTCAGCACTGGCACGCCAAGCTGCCTTTTGACCTCGGCGAGGATGCGCAGGCCTTCATCTATCCCCAGGCCTCTGAAACTCGTTGCCGAGGAACGGTTGGCCTTGTCAAAGGAGGACTTATAGATAAACGGAATATCCAGCCTTGCACAAATTTCTTTCAGCGCTCCGGCAGTTTCGATCGCCAGTTGTTCAGACTCGATCACGCAAGTTCCAGCAATCAGGAAAAATGGGGAATCCAGTCCAGCCTCGAAACCGCAGAGTTTCACAGACTGGCCACCCCGACCGGCAGTTCGCCCCGCTGTTCACTCAGTGCAGCCTCGATGAAACCGGTGAACAGGACGTGTCCATCTCTGGGGCTGGAAGTAAATTCAGGGTGGAACTGGCAGGCCAGGAACCAGGGATGCTCCGGAATCTCGATTATTTCCACCAGCATTTCGTCCATCGACAGGCCGGATAAAACCATGCCGTTCTTCTGCATAATATCGCGGTAATGGTTATTGAATTCATACCGGTGGCGATGCCGCTCGATGATGGTCTCCCTGCCATAGAGCTTGCGCACCAGCGAGCCATCGCGCAGCCGGCATTCCTGGCCGCCCAGGCGCATGGTACCACCGAGATCGGATTCAGCGCCACGCTCTTCCACCGTGCCCGAAGCATCCAGCCACTCCGTGATCAGGCCGATCACACCGTGCTGCGTGTCCGGGTCCACCTCGGTGGTATTCGCCCCTTCCAGACCACATACATTGCGCGCGAATTCAACCACTGCGGCCTGCATACCGTAGCAGATGCCGAGATAGGGAATGCGATGCTCACGTGCGTGGCGAATTGCATTGACCTTGCCCTCGAAGCCACGCTCACCGAAACCGCCCGGGACCAGTATGGCATCGACGTCTTCCAGCAAAGAAAGATCACCATCGGTAAGTAGATCCGATTCGATACGCTTGATGTTCACCTTGATTCGCTGGCGCAGACCACCGTGCGCCAACGCCTCGGTAAGTGACTTGTACGCATCGTTATGCTCGACATATTTGCCCACCATAGCCACCGTCACTTCGTGCCGGGTATTGATGGTGCGGTCAACGACTTCGCGCCAGTCGTCGAGGTTCGCCGGTCCGGCCTCAAGCCCGAGGCGCTCAACGACGATGTCGTCCAGACCCTGTTCGTAGAGCATGGTTGGGATATCGTAAATACTGTCTCTCGCATCCAGCGCGGAGATCACCGCCTTGATTGGAACATTAGTAAACATGCTGATCTTCGCGCGCTCGGATTCAGACAATGCGATTTCAGAACGGCAGAGCAATACATCGGGCTGTATGCCGATCGACCGCAACTCCTTGACCGAGTGCTGCGTCGGCTTGGTCTTGATCTCATTGGCAGCCTTTAGGAACGGTACCAGGGTAAGATGTATGAACATGGCTTTACCACCGTACTCAACACCCAACTGCCTGATGGCTTCGAGGAATGGTAATGACTCGATATCACCCACGGTGCCACCGATTTCGATCATGGCCACATCATAACCTTCGACTGCGCGCCGCACCCAATCCTTGATTTCATTGGTGACATGCGGGATGACCTGCACCGTTGCACCCAGGTAGTCGCCACGCCGTTCTTTGGCAATCACGTTGCTGTAGATACGCCCCGTGGTGCAATTGTTGAGCTGGCCCATTCGAGTACGAACAAATCGCTCGTAGTGCCCCAGATCAAGATCCGTTTCCGCACCATCGCCCGTGACATAGACCTCCCCATGCTGGAACGGGCTCATCGTGCCCGGATCAACGTTCAGGTAAGGATCGAGCTTGACCAGGGTGACTTTCAGGCCTCGAGATTCGAGTATTGCTGCGAGCGATGCGGATGACAGCCCTTTCCCGATTGAGGAAACAACGCCGCCGGTTACAAAAACAAGTGATGCCATGCCAGAACCTTAATTTTATGCAGGAGAAGTTCTGGAAGGATATTGTACCCGAAGGCGGCAAAAAAATCCCTACCAAGGGGTCAGGTTCAATTAATCCCTGAATGCACCATCAGGTACAATGAATTTTTCCGAGTGATTAATTAAATCTGACCCCTCTCAATGAGCAACGAGTACCAGGCAAAAGACATTGAGGTGCTGACCGGGCTGGAACCGGTCAAGCGCCGCCCGGCCATGTTCACCGATACAGCCCGCCCCAATCACCTTGCAACGGAAGTTATTGACAACAGTATTGACGAAGCGCTGGCTGGGCATGCGCGGCGGGTGGATGTTATTGCCTTTGCAGACGGCTCGGTGGAAGTCAGTGATGATGGCCGGGGTATGCCGGTGGACATCCATCCCGAGCAGGGAATTCCGGGTGTTGAATTGATCCTGACCAAGCTGCATGCCGGCGCAAAGTTTTCCGACAAGAACTATCGGTTTGCCGGCGGCCTTCATGGCGTGGGTGTTTCCGTTGTAAACGCGCTTTCAGCCAAGCTGGAAATCTGGGTCAAGCGCGACGGGCAGGAGCATTACATGTCCTTCGCCAATGGCGACAAGACCACGGACCTGGAAGAAGTCGGCAGTGTTGGCCAGCGCAACACG
>JADFKH010000295.1 GCA_022565025.1 Pseudomonadota bacterium | reverse complement strand
CGGCAACCGCCAAAACCTTGCCGCCATCGGTGTGAAGGATCACTTCCCCTGTCACCACTGCCTGTGAGCTCTGCAGATAGGCCTCGAGATCCACCTTGTGGGGCTCGTAAAAGAACCCCGTGTACACCAACTCCGCCCAGCGCTGGGCCACCTGGCTGCGAAACTGGTTCTGAAAGCGGGTATTTACCGTGTCTTCCAGTGCCTGGTGGGCAACCAACAGGCCATCGATGCCCGGGCACTCGAAGGCGATACGCCCTTTCAGACCGATGGTGACGTCACCCGTGTAGATGTGGCGGCCGACGCCGTAAGCACCCAGCAGGGCATTCAATTTCTGCAGGATTTCAGGGCCGTTCAGTTGTTCACCGTCCAGGCTGACGGCTACACCTTGTGCAAAACCCAGACTGACCTGGAGCGCACTTTCCGGCCAGTCCTTGCGCCCGGAGGTCATGGTCCAAGCGTCTGCTGCAGGAGGTTCAAACGCATCGATTTCGCTACCGGATAGGGTGACTCCGAGCAGGTTCTCATTGATGGAGTAACGACTGGCGGAGGCTGCCACTGCAAAACCTGCTTGCGCCATGAACTGCAACTCGTAATCACGAACCGACTGCACGTGGGACTGTAGATCACGGATGGGGGCATGGATCTCATAGTCGCCCAAGCTGCGTACCGTCTGATCGAAACGCAACTGGTCATTACCCATGCCGGTGCAACCGTGACCGAAGTGCTGTGTTTCCAGCTCATCACACAAGGCCAGGCAGTGTTTGACGATCAGGTAGCGGTCCGAGCACAACAGGGGGTATTCCCCCAGCATCCGGGCATGGCTCCATACCAGGGGTGTCACAAATTCATCCCAGATTTCCTGCGCCACGTTGATCTCGTGGTGTTGGCTTGTGCCCAGACTTTCAGCCCTGGCACGGATTGCTGCCCGGCCCTGGTCGTCGACACCCCCGGTATCGATGAAAGCCGTGTGGACTTCGAATCCCTGTTTAACGAGGTCCAGTACGCAGTAGCTGGTGTCCAGGCCGCCGGAGAAAGCGAGTACGAGTTTTTTGCTCATTGGATATTTCCTAGTGATCTCTTACAGTTCTTTTCCGAGCAGATTCATCATGACGGCTTTTTGTACGTGCAGGCGGTTTTCTGCCTCAATCAGGGCCACACAATAATCAGCATCCATCACCGCATCGGTTGCTTTCACGTTCCGTCGCAGTGGCAGACAGTGGCTGAATAACGCACCGTTGGTTTTCGCCATTTTTTCTTCATCCACAATGAAGTGCCGGTAGTTCTTGCGCAACTCCCATTCCTGATCCGGCTTGGTGTAGAAAGGCAGGGCACCCCAACTTTTTGCATAAATCACATCCGCCCCGGTGTAAGCCTCATCAATATCGTGCGTTACGTTGAACGAACCGCCAGAATCAGCGGCGTAATCGACCGCCGCTGATTCGAACTGTGGGTCCAGGCGGTAGGCCACTTCGGGGCACAACAGGGTAACATCCATGCCGAACTTGCTGGCGATCAACAATGCGGAGTTAGCCACTGCGGTGTTAAGCGGCCGGGGGTGCCAAGTCCAGCTAAGTACGAATTTCTTCTTCCTCACTTCACCGAGTTTCTCTTTCAGCGTCAGCATCAGGGCAAGTTCCTGGCAGGGATGGACAATCGTTTCCATGTTGAGCACCGGGACCGAAGCGTACTGCGCCAGTGACTTGATCATTGCATCTTCGCGCTCACTGGACCAGTCTTTAAACAGTGGAAATGCGCGCAGGGCAATCAGATCGCAGTAACCGGACAACACGCCGGCCACCTCGGCGATGTGTTCCTCGGCATCACCATCCATCACGGTGCCGGATTTGAACTCTACTCCCCATGCGTCCTTGCCGGGCTGCAACACGATGGCCATTCCGCCAAGCTGCTGCATGCCCAGTTCGAAAGAGGTCCTGGTGCGTAAAGATGGGTTCAGAAACATCAACGCAATGGACTTGCCACGCAAGTGTTCCTGCATCGGCTTT
>JADFKH010000135.1 GCA_022565025.1 Pseudomonadota bacterium | reverse complement strand
GTTGTTGTTTCCTTCTGGCATGAATGGTGGGCCTCGATGAAAAAGACCGATCCATTGTACGCATCTTTTAACGAAGGAGGATTCAAATTTTACGGGAAACTGGAGTATTTGGGCCTGTAAACTGTCTCTGGTTTCCCGGCCAAGGGTCCTAGTGTAGTGTCCTATACTATAGGACACTACACTAGTACGATTGTGCTGCCCATTTTTTTGCCAGCGGCAGGTTTAAAAGGAAATATCACGATGCTCGATAAACTTAAAACGACTCTGAAATTGAATAATCCATCCCTGTTCCGTAAACAGTCCTACATCAACGGCCAGTGGGTTTCCGCCGAAAATGACGAAACGTTTGCAGTGATCAACCCGGCTGACGGTTCCTTGCTGGCCGAAGTCGCTGAGCTGGGTGTTGCAGCAACCCGAGCGGCCATTGAGGCCGCCAACGCAGCCTGGCCAGCCTGGCGCTCCAAGACCGCCAAGGAACGTTCCGCCATCCTGCGCCGCTGGTTTGACCTGATGCATGAAAACAAGGATGACCTGGCTGTTTTAATGACCGCGGAGCAGGGCAAGCCCCTGGCCGAGTCGCTTGGCGAAATCATATACGGCGCTTCTTTTGTCGAATGGTTCGCCGAGGAGGCCAAGCGGGTTTACGGCGACGTAATTCCCGCCCACCTGCCTGACCGCCGCATCATAATCATCAAGCAGCCCATAGGCGTGGTAGCGGTGATTACGCCGTGGAATTTCCCCAACGCAATGATCACACGCAAAGCAGCGCCCGCACTGGCAGCCGGCTGTCCGATCGTTATCAAGCCGGCCTCGGAAACACCCTTGTCTGCCTTGGCGCTCGCGGAATTGGCATCGCAGGCAGGTATTCCCGCCGGGGTGTTCAACGTGATCACGACGACCAAGTCCCGTGAAGTGGGTGTTGAACTCACCGAAAACCCGCTGGTGCGCAAGTTTTCATTCACCGGTTCAACCGAGGTTGGCAAGACCCTAATCCGCCAGTGTGCCTCGACGGTGAAAAAGGTCTCCATGGAGTTGGGCGGTAACGCCCCGTTCATCGTATTTGACGACGCGGATGTAGATTCCGCCGTGCAGGGCGCCATCGTCTGCAAGTATCGCAACGCAGGCCAGACCTGTGTCTGCGCCAATCGTATTTATGTGCAGGAAGGCGTTTACGATGAATTCGTCGAAAAATTTACCGCAGCGGTCCAGCAGCTGAAGGTAGGACGGGGCGATGAAGCCGGTGTGACGATCGGCCCGATGATCTCCGCCGCTGCGGTCGATAAGGTTGAAGCGCTGCTGAGTGACGCAAAAGAGAAGGGTGCCAGTGTGCTTGAGGGAGGCGAGCGCCACCCACTGGGCGGCTTTTTCTACCAGCCCACGGTGGTCAGCGGGGTAACTGCGGACATGGCGTTCGCAACCGAGGAGATTTTCGGCCCGGTGGCGCCGATTTTCAAATTCTCAACCGAAGAAGAAGTGATCGAATTGGCCAATGCGACCGAGTTCGGACTGGCTTCGTATTTCTACGCCCGCGACCTGGGTCGGGTGTTCCGGGTAGCCGAAGCGCTGGAATACGGCATGGTCTGCGTCAACGACGGCATCCTCTCAACCGAGGTTGCCCCATTCGGGGGCGTCAAGGAATCCGGCATCGGCCGCGAGGGCTCCAAATACGGCATCGAGGAATTCATCGAAATCAAATACATTACCCTCGCCGGAATTAACACCTAGCAGCACCTTACGCGAAGCGGGCTAAGCAAGCCGTCCCGGAAGTATTTTTTTGGCCAGTCTTTTCAAGTCTGAGCCTACCAGCAGCGTGCAAGGCAACAATACGAGGGTTAGCGGGGTAGCCAAAAGAATTCCATATCCCATAGCCAGGGCCATGGGGGCGGAAAACGGGTCTGAGCCGCCTACCCCATAGGCCATCGGGAGCAGCCCCGCTACGGTCGTCACCGAGGTCAGGAGGATGGGCCGGAATCGATGCTTGGTGGCCTCTACGATCGCGTCAAAGGGTGTAACGTCACGGTTCTCCCGTCTTAACCGGTTGTTCAGGTTGACCAGAATCAGCGAATCATTCACCACGATACCCATCAGGCCAATAACGCCCAGCATGGCCAGAAAACCAAGGGATTGCTGGTGCAGCGCGAATGCGAAAATGACGCCAATCAAACCGAATGGCACCGCGAACATGACGACCAGGGGTTGAACCATGGAATTGAAGAGCAACACCAGCACCAGGTAAATGCCAATTGCTGCGCCGGCAAAGGCAACCAGTAAGCTGCCCATGGACTCCTGGGTCTCTTCTGTCTCACCACCCACCACCAGACGCATGTTTTTCCAATCCCGGTCCAGGTCAATCGATTCGAGAACCCTCTGCACGGCAATCAGTGGAGTAGTCTTGCCTTTTTCAATATCCGCAGTGACCGTAATGGCTCGCTCGTTGTTGAAATGGTAGAAGTTCGACGGACCCGGGCCCACATTGAAATCAGCGACCTCATCCAGGCTGATAAAACGGCCGCTGGCATTGGGGATGATCAGTTGACCCAATACCGCGGCTGAACCGCGTGCTTCTTCTTCCAGGATCACCCTGAAATCCACGTCTTCATCGCCATACCGAACCGACGTAACAACTTCTCCGTCGTATGCAAGTCTGATGGTTTTTGCAACGTCAGCAACGCTCAACTCGTTTTGTGCGAGCCGGATATAGTCCAGGTCTACGGTGATCTGTTCTTTGCCGGGCTTGTCGTCCCGTTCTATATCTTTCACCCCGTCGATTCCGTTCAGAATTGAGACCACCAGACCGGTTAGAGCCGCGCGTTGACCATCATCACTACCCAGGATGCGCAAGGTGATGGGCCGCCCGATTGGTGGTCCGCCACTCTCGATTACATAGCTAAAATTACTGAAACCATCCAACCGGCTGGTTTCGAGTCGGAGCGCCTCTACGATTTCATCCGCGTTTCTTTCACGTCTGGCAAACGGCGTCAGGTACACACCCACAATAGCCCAATTCTCGTTTTCGCCGGGGTTGTACTTGCCATGCGTACCCACCCGGGTGATGTATGAGTCCAGCTCATTTCCAGGTAATGCGGCAACAATCTTTTCCACCTGCTCCAGTTGTTTTGCCGTGTGTTCCAGGGATGAACCGCTGGGCAACTCGGCAAGAATGTAAAATTCATCCGCAGACTGGGTGGGGAAGAGGATGAAATCCATGTACTTTGCGGCATACCCGAATGCACCGATCATCAGTACAACAAATACCGCGATCACCCGGTAGCGAACGTGTAACAGGTAAACCAGTAAACGTGCAAAGTTTTCCCTGAATTGGTTAAACCATTGGCTGGTCCTGGCATCGGACCTGGAGGTGGCGCTGTTGACACCAGCAGTCAGATGCGCGGGCATAATGAACAGGGTGTCCACCAGCGAGTACACCAACGCTATAAGGACAACCAAAGGGATGACAAATACAAATTCACCCAGGTCACCACTCATGAAGAACATCGGCATAAACGCCAGCGCTGTGGTGATGATGGTCGTCAGCACCGGCAGAAAAACGCTATACGTTCCTTCAACCGCTGCTTCAAGAGGAGCCATGCCCCTCTCGCGATAGCTCCAGATATTTTCTGCGACCACAATGCCGTCATCAACGATGATGCCGATGATCAGAATCATGGCTCCCATGGCAATGGTGTCCAGGAATGCACCAAAAATGGGCAGCATGAATAAAGTCCCGAGCAGCACGACCGGAATGCTTAACGCAACCCAGAACGCCGAGCGCCAGTCCAGAAACAGACCCAACATGATCATGACCAGAATCAGACCGAGCAGGCCATTGGATACAACCACTTTCAGTCGGTTTCGAACCAGTCTCGATTTATCGTTTGAGTACACGATACTGATGCCTTCGGGAAGACGCTTTCGGTGCTTTTCGATCAGTTCATTAATTTTATCAACCGTGCGAATAATGTCAGCACGATCCTTCTTGAAGACCAGGAATGAAATGGCAGGTCTGCCGTTCATGCGCGACAGCACTTTTGCCGGCTCGAAATCATCCCTCAGGACCGCAAGGTCCTTCACCCGAATCGTAGACCCTCCTTCCCTGATTCGTACGATAACTTCGCCCGCCTCCATGGGATCAGTAAACTCCGCCAGCGTGACGATGTTTTTCTCGCTGGTATAGGATTCGAAAGACCCACCGGTAGCGCGGATGTTGCGGTTCTGGATGGCGTTGACGATTTCTTGTTGCGGAATCTGGTAACGCTCAATCGCATCCTGCTCAACTTCAATTTTGATTTCCCGGTCGAGGTAACCGTACTTGGTGATGCTCCCGACACCGGACACCATCTGCAGGTCTTTTTTAAGACGTATGGCGGCATCACGTAATTGCCGGTAAGGAACATCCCCGGTCAAGCCCACCTCGATGATGGGAATTGCGGTTGCCGTGGTGATGTCTTCAACCAGTGGATCCCCATCCACTTCGGATGGCAAATCCGCTGCCCTGGAAACGGCGTCCCGCACATCCGTCTTGATTTTTTGTGGGTCATTAGCGCCCCGATCAATCCACACGTGGACGATGGAAATGTTTTCCATCGAGAATGATGTAAATCGCTCGATGCCATCAACCTCCTCGAGTTCTTCCTCGATCTTGTTGGTGACGTTGAGTTCGACATCTTCAGGTGATGCGCCCGGATAGCGGGTCGTAATGGTCATCTCGAGCAGGTCAACGCTGGGAAAATTGTCACGCTGAATGACGCTCAGCGCGCCCACACCCAGGACCACGATCAAGAAGGTCAGGACGTTTGCAAGTGTATGATTATCAGCGAAAAAACGTATCAGTGATTTCATTTGCAAGGTCTGCCCGTCGGTTCTACGGTTTGAATTAAGGCTAAAACTCAGCCTTGCCGAACATCCCCGGGTATAGTTTGTCCTGCTGGGGCAACTTCACCTCCACCGTAAATTCATGGGTTGATACATCGCCGGACGGAATGATTTTGCTTACGGTCCCCACCAGCGTCAAATCATCGAGGGCATCGATGGTAATGTTCATTTCCTGCCCATATTCAATGTGGATGATGTCCTGCTCCTTAACGCTTGTTCTGAATTTCAATGTGCTTTGATCTTCCAACATCAGCAAAGACTCACCGGTGGCGGTTACTTTCCCCACCTCCGCAGTCTTAACGATGATCACGCCTGAAAACGGCGCCTCGATCTTGGTCTCTGCAAGCATCACCTCGATACTTGCGACATCAGCCCGTGCTCTGTCTACGCTTGTTCTGGCAACTTCATAATTGAAACTCGCTTCTTCAGCCCGGTTGAGAGAAATTGATTTTTGCTCATACAAGGATTGGTATCGATCATCCAACTTTTTCATGTAATCCAACTTGACCAGTTCCTGGCTGAGTACCGCGCGGGCTGACGAGCGTTCGGCGCGTAACTGTGCATCATCAATATTAATAAGCACATCGCCAGCCTCAACGCTTTGACCCTCTTCCACGTTTACGGCAGCAATTCTGCCAACGATTTTTGCGGCCAGGGTCACGCTTCGGTCCGCCATGACAACCCCAGTGGAACTGCGGCTCACTTGTGCCTCAACGGTTACTACCGAAACCTGATAAAGCGCTAGGAAGACAAGCGCTAAGGAAAATGTTTTTCTATTCATCAACGTGGTAAAAGTACGCTCCTAATATCCATTTAATCGCCGGTTTTCCTGAACTTCAGGGTCCAGCGGTCGGTATTACCGGTCACGGTCTTGCGTCCGACTTCGTAGCGCAGTTCATCGTCAGCGCGGTAATGCAGATCGGAATAGTCCACCAGCTCAAAACCGGCAGCCTGGATTTCCTTGATGGCCAGTACCGGGTCCACCCTGCGGCGGTTTTCGGAATTGTCTGATTGCATGTGACGGCGATTGTGATCAACCACGGCATAAATTCCGCCCGGCTTGAGGGCATCGTAGACCGCCTGGTTCATTGCAGCGCGGCCTTCAGCACTGAAGTTGTGGTAGTTGCGGAAAGTGAAAACCATATCAACATCGCTTACACCGAGGTCGGCGTTTTCCAGCACATAGAAACGTGATCCTTCCGGTCGGTACATTTTAGCTTCACCGGCGGCGTACTGGACCTTTTCGAACCCGTCCTCGCCGAGTACGTTTTCTGACACACTGGACGTCCCGTAGGCGACAAACAACTCGCCATTTTCAGCCAGTACGGGCGCCAGCAGCTTAGTGTACCAACCGCCGCCGGGCAGCAGTTCCACCACCTTCATGTCATCAAGCAAACCAAAAAATTGGAGCGTAGCTACCGGTTTACGATTGCGGTCGCGGTCCCTTTCTGACTCGCTACGCACATCATCCGCCATGGCAGTTTCCAGTTTGCCCTTGACCGCATCGAAATCGGCGGCAAAGGTAAGGCCGTGCACGGCGGTAAAAAGGATAATAAGTAGTGCTTTGTTCATGTTCTAGCCTCGGTGCTGTTGCTCAGGAGTGAGCACAAAGAATACGCGATATCAGCCCCGAATGCCCATAGGCAAAACAATATCTGTTTCTCCAGACTGTTATGGAGATCGAGAGGTCCATCATCAAACCAGTCCAACCGCAATCGAGTGACTGCCGTCGTGAAGTTACTCTTGCTAAGATGATTCCTGCTTTGGCACCAGGATTTCTCTCATGGCTGATCTTGACCTTGATTTCATCCGCTCCAACTTTCCGGCCTTCAGCGAGCCCTCCCTCGAGGCTTGGGGCTTCTTCGAGAACGCTGGCGGCTCTTACGCCTGCGGGCAAACCATCGATTGGCTGAACCGCTACTACCGGCAAACAAAGGTACAGCCTTACTATGATTTCCCGGCTTCAGCCACCGCCGGTGAACAGATGGATACAGCGAAGCAGCGCATGGCGGCCTGGTTGAACGTCGATGCCGAAGAAGTCCATTTCGGTCCGTCCACTTCACTCAATACCTATGTGCTCGCACAGGCCTTGCGCCAGAAACTGAAGCCCGGCGACGAAGTTATCGTCACCAACCAGGACCACGAGGCCAACGTTGGCGCCTGGAGCCGTCTGCAGGATGGTGGAATCGTGGTGCGGGAATGGAAAGTCGATCCGGACACCGCGGAACTAATCCCGATGGACCTGCAGGCCCTGTTAAACCAACGGACCCGGGCTGTGGCCTTCACCCATTGCTCAAACCTGGTCGCCAGCATCAACCCGGTGCGTGAAATTACCGACATGGTCCACCAGGCGGGGGCACTGGCCATCGTTGACGGGGTTTCCTTCTGCCCGCACGGACTGCCCGACGTCAGGGCGCTGGGCGCGGACGTCTACCTGTTTTCCCTGTACAAAGTCTATGGGCCACACCTGGGCGTGATGGTCATGAGCAAGGAGTTGAATGGTGATCTGCCCTACCAGGGTCATTTCTTTAATGCCGGTATTCCCGGTGCGCGTTTTACGCCCGCCGGACCCGACCACGCGCAAATAGCCGCAGTGAATGGTGTGCTGGATTATATGGAAGCTGTATATCAGCACCATCATGGTGAAGATTGCCCGGACGTGCACAAAGCGGCCGCAGTGATGAAGCTGTTCCGGGAACACGAAACCAAACTTTTGCAGCCCCTGCTCGATTTTATGTCCGGACATCACAAAGTGCGCCTGATCGGCAGCAAAGATGCGCAAGGCCGTGCCCCCACCGTCACCTTCACGGCACACGGCCATCGATCCACCGAACTGGCTTCACAGCTATCAGCTTTCAAGCTGGGTGTCGGTGTCGGTCATTTTTATGCCTACCGCCTCATCGAAGCCCTGGGAATCGACCCCGAAGAAGGCGCATTGCGCACGTCCTTCGTGCATTACACCAGCTCGGATGAAGTCGACCAACTGATCGCTGCTCTCGATCGGTTGCTGTAGGAGGTCGCCCGCTCTGGCGTGAGCCCAATTGGAC
>JADFKH010000134.1 GCA_022565025.1 Pseudomonadota bacterium | reverse complement strand
GACATTGTAAATCGAAGTTGCCCAGCCAGAATTATTCAGCGTCCTCTGCGGAAAAATTATCAGCGTTTAATCTATACTCTTAACTGTCGGTAAGGGTAATCATTAAAGCTTGTTTAATCGGAATCGGTAAAGTTTATGTGGTACGTCATTTATTCAAAAGATCGTGAAGATAGCCTGCAGGCTCGGCTGGAAGCGAGGACCGCCCATCTTGAGCGCATCAATGCCCTGCTCGATGAGGGCCGCTTGTTGCTGGCCGGCCCCAGGCCGGCCATCGATGCGCTTGATCCCGGTCCGGCCGGCTTCCTGGGTTCACTGGTGGTCGCAGAGTTCGATTCACTGGAAGATGCCCGCGCCTGGGCCGATGCGGATCCATATATCGAATCCGGCGCCTACCAGTCGGTGGAAGTGACGCCATTCAAACTGGTGATGCCGAAATGATGAGTCCGCACATTGCACCAGTTCGGCTGGTGCCTATCCCGGCCCTGGCTTGTCCAGCTACGTCTGGACTTGCACTTCCTTCAACCCATAGCTGTCGCTATGAGTTTCAGTCCAGTGAGGCGTCCAGTCGCACCTGTCCTTCGCCATCATCCAGGATACTGGTGCAATATGCGGACTAACGAACAACGCCTGGTAGAGATTCGCACACGGCTGGAAGCTGAACTTTCCCCTGTATCCCTGCAGGTGGACGATGAAAGCCATATGCACGTCGGACATGAAGGAGCAAAGGGGGGTCTTGGGCACTTCCGCGTGCTGGTAGTCTCCGACAAGTTCCAGGGTCAATCCCCGATCAAGCGCCACCGCCTGGTCTACCAGGCCATGGGCGACCTGATGCAAACTGACATCCACGCCCTGACCATCGAAGCCTTTACTCCGGATGAGTTTTGAGTATTTCTTATGCGCTAAAAAATTATCAACGCTTAATCTTTTCGCGTCCAGTCAGGGCTTTGATGTTCGGCGGTGATGGTGGTGTAGATGCCTCCGCGTACGTTGAAATCGGCGGTCAGGCGGATGTAGCGAGGATTGAGTAATTCCACCAGGTCGTCAAGGATTTTGTTGGTCAGATCTTCGTGGAATCCGCCTTCGTTGCGATAGCTCCACAGGTAGATTTTCCATGATTTCAGTTCAACACAAAACGCGTCCGGAATATACTCCAGTTTCAGTGTTGCAAAATCCGGCTGGCCTGTTTTGGGGCACAGACATGTGAATTCTGGAGACTCGATGTAAATGGTATAATCCCGCGACGGTTTGGGGTTCGGAAAGACTTCCAGTTCTTTGCTTGCTTGCTTACTCATGGCGGCTCCGGTATATGCCGGTTACATTAACAAAAAATCAGAACCAATCAGTTTAGCCATTAAATGAATAAAACTTCAATGCCGCCGTACGCGGCACTTAATTCCGAATTAAAACGGCCCGAATTAAAACAGCCCGGATCCGGACGGTTCGAAGCCGCAGGCGGCAGGTCCGGATGAGATTGTCTTCGATCAAGATGGCGGGATTCAAGTCGTTTGTGGATCCCACCACGTTTCATGCGCCCACCAACCTGATCGGCGTGGTCGGTCCAAACGGATGCGGCAAATCGAACATCATTGATGCCGTGCGTTGGGTGATGGGCGAGGGTTCTGCCAAAGTCCTGCGTGGCGAATCGATGGTTGACGTCATTTTTTCCGGTTCTTCGGGGCGCAAACCGGTGGGCACAGCTACGGTCGAACTCATCTTCGATAATTCCGAAGGCCGCGTTGGCGGTCAGTTTGCCGCTTATAACGAAATTTCCCTCAAGCGGCAGATCTCGCGTGATGGCACCTCGGTGTATTACCTTAACGGCAGCCGCTGCCGCCGCAAAGACGTGCGCGATCTCCTGCTGGGTACCGGCCTGGGTTCACGCAGTTACTCCATCATCGAGCAGGGCATGATCTCTGAAATCGTCGAGGCAAAGCCAGAGGAAATTCGCGGGCACCTTGAAGAAGCCGCTGGCATTTCCAAGTATAAGGAACGGCGGCGGGAAACTGAACGGCGGATCAACCACACCCGGGATAATCTCGCCCGCCTGGCCGATCTGCGCGAGGAAGTGGGAAAGCATCTGAACCGCCTGAAGCGCCAAGCCAGCGCAGCCAATCGTTATCGCAAGCTCGAGCAGGAAAAAAGAGAGCTGGAATCCCGGCTGATGACGCTACGCTGGTGGAAATTGATGGAAAGGATCAAGCGGGATGGACAGGAACTGGCCAAGAAAGAAACCAGCCTGCAGGAGAGCATGTCCCGGCAAAGGGCTAGCGAGGCGGCCTTGGAAAAGCTGCATCAGGAACAGGGTCAGAGTACCGAAGCATTCAGCGAAGTACAGGGTGAGCTCTACACTGTGGGTGGCGACATTGCGCGCCTTGAACAGACCATCGAACACGCCAGGGAATTGCAAAAAAGACAGCGGCAGGAATTGGAGGAAACTGAGGCGGCTCTGAGAGACCTGGAAAAACACAGGGGGTTGGACAAAGTGCAGGAGGAGGAACTGACTCGCGGCCTGGCCGAAGTCGAGCCGGCCCTTCTCGATGCGGTCAAAGCCGAAAGCAAAGTCGGGAAAATTATGGAAAAGGCCGACGGCGCCGTCCAGGTCTGGCAGCAGCATTTCGAGGAGCATCACCGGCAAAGCACGCAAAACAACCGTGTGGCGGACCGGACCCGGGCTGACATCGAAATCCTGGATCAGGGGTTGCTGCACGCTTCACGGCGCCTGGAATCGCTGTTGGAAGAAACTGCCTCCATGGACGCTGCCGGATTGCGCGGAGACCTGGAAGGTCTGTCTGCGGAATCGGTGCAACTGATTGGCGAAGAACGCGAACAACAGGAACAGCTGGATGAGTTGCGCTCTGGCCTTGCGCAGGCACAATCCGGCCTGCGCTCGACAGAAGAGAAATTTCGCGAGACACAAAGGGAACTGCACACGCGGGAGGGGCGTCTTACATCCCTGCAGGCGTTGCAGGAGGCGGCGTTGGAAGACCAGTCCGGAGTGGCCTGGCTGACCTCGCAGGGGCTTGCAGACGCGTCCAGGCTGGCGGCATCCATCCAGGTTGAGGCAGGCTGGGAAACGGCCGTCGAGACCGTTTTGAACCATTGGCTCCAGTCGGTCGTGACACCACCGGGCGAAAACCATGCCAAGGCCCTGGGCAGCCTCGAAAACGCCAGCTTGGATTTGATAGAGGATCAGCGGGGCCAGGTCCAAGCGGTACAGGGGACTCTTGCTGCCGTCGTGGACGCACCGGATGCGGTAATTGACTGGCTCAACCGTGTAAAAATATCGGATTCCCTGGAGCAGGCCTGGTCAGCAAAAGACAGCCTGGACCCAACGGAGTCATACATCACCCGTTCCGGTGAATGGATCGGCAAGGGTTGGGCGCGTGTGGCCCGCGGTCAGTTCGGGCAGGACAGCATGCTGGCGCGTGAGAAAACAATCAGCCGCCTGGATAAGGAAATTGCCCGGCTGGTCTCAAGGACGAACAAACTGGACGCTGCCAGCGAGCAGGACAGAGACGAAATCCAGCAGCAGGAAGTCCGGATCAGCGCAGCACAGGCAGAGGTCAACGCCCTGCATCGCCAACGCAGTGAAGTGGACGGTCAGCTGGAAAGCCGGCAGTCCAGTATTACGCTGATGGCAGGGCGGCAACAAACCATCAGCGAGGAAATAACGCAGCTCAAGCAGCAGATCAAGGCTGACGAATCAGCCGTAAGCCTCGCTCGTGGTGAGCTGGAAAAAATACTCAGGCAAATGGCCGTCCTAAAAGACGAGGGGGACGCCATGGACGCGCAACGCAGCCAGTTGATGACGGAACGTGATAACGCGCGTCGTGAACTGAGTGCTGCCAGGGACAAACAGTACGATTTGGCATTGCGGGCGGAATCCCGGCGGGTGAGTCTCGATTCACTGCGCCAGTCGCTGGAACGCATGGACACCCAGATCAGCCAGTTACAGCAACGATACCTGGATCTGCGCGAGCAACTCGCAAAGGCCGGGCAACCGGACAAGAAGCACACCGTTGAGATGGAAGCACTGCTGAAACGGCGGCTTGCAACCGAGGGACGGCTTAGGCGAGCCCGGCAGAAGGTCCAGGCGCTGGAAAACGACTACCGTGAAAAAGACGCTGACCGCCAGCGCGCCATCCAGAACTCTGATGAAATCCGGCAGAATCTTGAAACAGCTCGTCTGCAGCAGCAGGAAATTCAGCTCAATGCACGCACTATTCAGCGGCAGGTGGAAGCGCTGGACGCGGACGTAAACGAGTTGGTGGAATCCTTGCCCAAGGGCTCAGATCCCGACGCATGGGAAACTGAGCTGGAAAATCTGCAGATTCGGATTACGCGGCTGGAACCGGTCAACCTGGCGGCGATCCAGGAGTTCGAGGAGGAGCGAAAACGCAAAGACTACATGGATAAGCAGAATGACGATCTGTGTAACGCACTGCAAACACTGGAAGACGCCATCGCCAAAATAGATCGAAAAACGCGTACGCGCTTCAAGGAAACCTTTGAGAAAGTGAATAAGGGCGTACAGGAACTGTTCCCCCGCTTGTTTGGCGGTGGCCATGCTTACCTGGAACTCACCGGGGAAGATTTGCTGACCACCGGTGTAAGCATCATGGCCCAGCCTCCCGGCAAGCGAGTCAGTAGCCTGCACCTGTTGTCCGGTGGGGAAAAAGCACTGACAGCCGTGTCCTTCGTGTTTGCCATATTCCGCCTGAACCCTGCGCCGTTCTGTCTGCTTGACGAAGTCGATGCACCATTGGATGATGCCAACGTAACCCGTTTTTGCAGCATGGTGAAGGAAATGTCAGAAACCGTGCAATTCATTTTTGTCACGCACAACAAGATCACCATGGAAATGGCTGATCAGATGAGCGGTGTGACCATGAGTGAGCCTGGCGTTTCAAGGCTGGTGCAGGTCGATGTCGAAGAAGCAGCAAAATTGGCTGGCAATTAAAGCAGTGGATACTTCAACACTTCGCTGGGTCATTATCATTATTGGGGTCCTGGTGCTGGGCTCGATTTTCCTGTTTGGACATCCTGAGAAAAAGCGCAAGGCCCGCGCCTCGCGCCGCCAGGAAAAGCGGAGAGCACAGCGACGGGAACCCACGCTCAATAGCCCTGAAAATGCAGCAGACGGCGAATTCGGAACCGCCGAACGCGGAGGTGGCACGGAAATTGGTCAGGGTGAACTTGAAATTGACGGCGTGCAGCCGGATTCAGCCGCAGAGCCGGCTACACCGCGAAAACCGGCTGCCCCCCCACCGGAGAAAATTGTGAGCCTGTTCCTGGTGGCTCGGGATAACCACATTATCAACGGCGCTGAGCTGCTGCAGGCCGCAGTCAAAACCGGCATGGAATTCGGTGAAATGAGTATTTTTCACCGTATTGTAGAAGGCGCGGATAAACCCGTATTCAGCCTGGCGGATGCCGCCAAACCAGGAAAATTTCGCCGGGATGAATGGAATACTTTCGCAACCAGTGGCGTGGTATTGTTCATGACCCTGCCGGGCCCCGCTTACGCGCTCGATGCCTGGGATTCAATGCTGGCAACCGCGAGGCGCATTGGTGAAATCCTCAATGCACAGTTGATGGATGATGAGCATAAACCCTTCACGCGTCAAAGAGAGGCTCGTATCCGTGAGGAAATGAGGGCATACGACAGGAGCAAGTCCTGAGAGTGTGCTGTCAAGCTTGTATTGATGGGTTCAGAGCTACCCAGATGTTCCAAGACAAGACGCAGTTCGCAGGAAATGGCATGTCCTTTTCAAGGACTGCAACGCAGTATTGGAGCATCTGGGTAGCTCCCTTCGGGCGTGCCGTGAAGCAGTCGTCCGCGGTGTTGCACCTCTTGGTAAGGACACGCCATTACCGGCGAGGCGCGCCTAACGGTCAACCGCTTCACGACCCGCTGAATCCACCAATTCAAGCTTGACAGTACACTGGCCCGTAATGAATAAACAGGCAGCAGAACGGCGCATCCGCGAACTTCGCACCGAGATTGAACAGCACGATTACCGCTATTACGTCCTGGACACACCCTCGGTTCCCGATGCCGAGTACGACCGCCTGATGCGGCAATTGCAGTCGTTGGAGGCCGGGTTTCCCAAGCTGGTCGTTCCTGAATCACCAACCCAGCGGGTGGGTGGCCAGCCCGCAGAGGGTTTCGAAGAAGTGCGCCACCGCATGCCCATGTTATCGCTGGCCAACGCATTTTCGGCGGAGGAAATTCAGCAGTTCCACGACCGCGTGATCAAGGGGCTGGAAATCGATCATGTCGCTTATGTCGCCGAACCCAAACTGGACGGCGTCGCCATTTCTTTACGTTATGAAGCAGGCCGCCTCATCCAAGCCGCCACCCGCGGTGACGGCGTTAGCGGCGAGGACGTGACCTTGAATGTGCGTACCATCAACGCCATCCCATTGCATCTTAAGCAACGGGGACAGTCCTCAATTTGGCCCTCCGCCTTCGAAGTTCGGGGAGAAATCTACATGCCGCTGGCCGGATTTGATGCCTGGAACGAGCAGGCACGACGGGAGAGCGGCAGGGAGCTGGTTAATCCACGCAACGCGGCTGCCGGCAGCCTGCGTCAGCTGGATCCGCGAGTGACTGCAAAACGCCCACTGGCTTTCTATGTATATGGCGCCGTAGCTACCGGGGGCATGCCGGACAGTCATTTTGAGGTATTGCAGTTGCTCCGGGCCTGGGGTTTCCCGGTCAACCCGGAAGTGCGTCAGGTTGAGGATGCGCAAGGCTGCATTGCCTACTACAGTGATTTGGCTGCAAAGCGTGACACCTTGCCCTACGACATCGATGGCGTGGTATTCAAGGTCGAATCCAGGGATCAGCAGGAAACGCTGGGTTTTGTCAGCCGCGCACCGCGCTGGGCCATCGCACAGAAGTTCCCGGCGCAAGAAGAGGTCACCCGTCTGCTGGATATCGATATCCAGGTGGGGCGCACCGGTGCACTGACCCCGGTGGCGCGGCTGGAACCGGTCTTTGTCGGCGGTGTAACGGTAACCAACGCTACCCTGCACAACCTGGATGAAATCCGCCGCAAGGATGTGCGCGCCGGCGACTGGGTCGTGGTCAGGCGCGCCGGCGACGTGATCCCGGAAGTAGCCCGTGTGGTGCTGGAACGCAGGGCAGGAGAGCTCGCGGAGTTCCAGATGCCCGTGTCCTGTCCGATCTGTGCTTCGGCGGTCGAGCGGGTCGAGGGTGAAGCCGTGTTTCGTTGTAGCGGCGGTCTGTTTTGTCCGGCGCAAAGAAAACAAAGCATCATGCATTTTGTATCCCGCCGCGCCATGGATATCGAGGGTCTGGGTGAAAAACTGGCCGACCAGTTGGTTGCAAAGGACCTGGTGCATTCAGTCGCCGACCTGTACATCCTGACCCGCGAGCAGTTGGTCGCTTTGGAGCGAATGGGCGGAAAATCGGCCGACAATCTCTTAGCGGAACTGGAACGCAGCAAAACACCGGATCTTGACCGCCTGCTGTATGCCCTGGGTATTCGCGAGGTGGGAGAGGTCACCGCCCGTTCACTGGCAAAGTTCTTTGGAACTCTGGAGCGGATAACATCGGCCAGCGAGGAGGAGTTGATCGAAGTGCCCGACGTTGGTCCGGTGGTTGCCGGTCACGTTCATGCTTTTTTCCAGGAAGCGCACAACAACGAAATAATCGCTTCACTGGCGCAGGCCGGACTGCAGTGGAAGGCTGTGGAAGTCAACCAGGGAGAACAGCCACTGGCCGGACAAACTTGGGTATTGACCGGTGCATTGGGCATGCCAAGGGCCAAAGCAAAGAACCTGTTGGAATCACTTGGCGCAAAAGTGTCCGCTAGTGTTTCAGGCAAAACTTCGGTAGTACTCGCAGGGGAGGCCGCCGGTTCCAAGCTGAATAAAGCACAGTCGCTGGGCATTAAAGTGATCAGCGAAGCTGACTTCCGAACACTGATGGCAGATTACGG
>JADFKH010000133.1 GCA_022565025.1 Pseudomonadota bacterium | reverse complement strand
TACCAAGGTCCCATGTTTCGACGCGAGCGCCCCCAGCGAGGACGCACCCGGCAATTCCACCAGTTTGGTGTGGAGGTATTCGGCGCAAATGGCCCGGACATCGACGCCGAACTTCAGGTGATGTGCCAACGACTGTGGCAAGCACTGGGATTGAAAGGCCTGCGGCTGGAGATCAATACGCTGGGCACACCCGTTGAGCGGGCCAGATTCGTGCATGAACTCTACGCATTCCTGTCCAGCGCGAAAGAGCGGTTGGATGAAGACAGCATCAGGCGACTGGATCGCAATCCAATGAGGATCATGGACAGCAAGAACCCCGCCATCCAGGAACTTCTACAAGATTCACCCTCTCTGGAGGACCACCTGGGACGGGATTCCATGCAGCATTTTGATGAATTCAAGAGTCTTCTGGATGCAATGGAGGTTCCCTACGTCGTTAATCCACGGCTGGTGCGAGGCTTGGATTACTACAGCCACACGGTGTTCGAGTGGATAACGGATGAACTGGGCGCCCAGGGCACGATCTGTGCCGGCGGACGCTACGATGGCCTGGTGGAGATCCAGGGCGGTAAACCCTGGCCTGGAGTCGGGTTTGCCATGGGGCAGGAACGGCTGGTGGAGTTGCTGCGTACGCAGTCACCGTCCAACCGTCTGGCGCCACATGTTTACTTCGTAATGGCAGGCGAGGGCACCACCGAACGCGGGATGCAACTGGCGGAACACTTAAGGCAAAACGTCAACGGCATCCGTCTGCAGATAAACCTCGGGGGTGGAAGTTTCAAATCCCAGTTCAAGCGAGCAGATCGTAGCGGAGCCGCCCTGGCACTGGTTCTGGGCGAAGACGAATTACAGCATGATGCGGTCACCATCAAGCATCTGCGTGATGACTCCGAACAAAAACGGCTTGCCCTGGATGAGCTTACGCGATGGCTGCAGACTTGGCTAGAAGCCTGAATTTGGGCGGTCGGTAAATTTAACTGTTCGATCACGGTCAATACTTTTAGAATATGCGACCTTTATCAGCACAATACCGAATGGGATTGGGAAATAAGTAAACAGGTTAATCTCCCGGAGGTAATCTGCACACCAAATTATTGAGAAATTACCATGGTTGAAATTTACGACGCCCACGAGCAGAGCGAAATCGTCAAAAAGTGGCTGAGCGAAAACGGCAGTGCGATGATCATGGGGCTGGTCATTGCCTTCGGCGGACTGTTTGGCTTCAAACAGTGGCAAAGCTGGCAGGAAAACAACAAGCAGCAGGCTTCCACGGAATATGTGGTCCTGAGCGAGTTGTTGACCGCAGGGCAATTGGATGCTGCGATGGCCAATTTTCAGAATCTGCGGGACAATTACTCAAGCTCGCCGTATACGTCGATGGCGGCATTGCAAATGGCCCGCGCCCGTCTGGAGGCCAGTCAGACAGACCTGGCAGTCGGTTTGTATGAATTTGTCATGGAGAACGGCTATCCCAAGGCAATGTCCGTCATAGCAAGAGTGCGTCTTGCCCGGGTACTGTTAGAACTCGGTACAGCAGACAAGGCATTGGAAGTGGTGCAGGCCGAAAGCAATATTTTTGGTTTTGAATCCCGCTTTGCAGAAGTCCGGGGCGATATCTACCAGACACAGGGGAAGGTGAGAGAGGCCGTCGCGGCTTACCTCGAAGCATTCAATACGCTCGAGGCGGGTGAAGGTGACCGTGCAACCCTGGTGCTTAAACTGGAATCATTGGGGGCCGATATTCCCGATGTTGGAAGCGAGTCATGAGAAAGCTTCTGCTTGCAGTCCTCCTGGTCTCGCTGGTCCTGCCCGGGTGCAGTTGGATTCGTAGCTGGGGTGATGATGACCCGGGAGATCCCGCTCCCCTGGTTGATTTCGAATCGACGCTCAAGGTTAGAAAAATCTGGTCAACGCAAGTTGGCGATGGCATGGGAAAACAAGGTCTTTCCATGGGGCCGTTCTATTCGTCCGGGACTTTGTTTGCGGCGGATTACAAAGGCAGGTTGCTTTCCGTGAATGCGGAAAACGGACGCAAAAACTGGGAGCTGAAAACCCAGCAAACATTTTCCGGTGGTCCGGGTCTCGATGATACTCATATTTATATGGGGACCATCGATGGTCGTGTGGTGGCATTCGACAGGAACAATGGTGATGAACTATGGAATGCCCAGGTGTCGTCCGAGGTGCTGGTTCCGCCCGTTGCGGCTGATGGCATCGTGGTCGTTCGTTGTATTGATGGCCGGGTCTTTGGCCTGGATGCAGATAATGGGGTGCGTGTCTGGATCTATGACCACAGTGTCCCGCTG
This sequence comes from Pseudomonadota bacterium, assembly GCA_022565025.1. GTDB lineage: Bacteria > Pseudomonadota > Gammaproteobacteria > Xanthomonadales > SZUA-36 > JAJRRA01. The sequence goes on along the minus strand of JADFKH010000133.1, from coordinate 5,684 downwards.
CTGACGCTGCGGGGCAATGCCAATTTATTGGTCAGGGGGGGTGTCGTTTTCGTCGGCTATGACGATGGCAGCGTCGTATCCCTGAACCTGGAAGACGGGAGTATGCTCTGGTCCCAGTCCATCGTTTCACCGGAAGGCCGGACTGAGTTGGAACGCCTGGCAGACATCGGGCAACAAATGGTCATCGTGGCCGGCGATTTGATTGTTTCCAGCTACAAGAGCCATGTTGTCTCGCTGGCCGCGGATTCGGGCCGTCTGCTCTGGTTCAAGGACATCTCATCGGCAACCGGCATTCAAGTTGACCGCACCAGGCTCGCCATCAGTGAAAGCAACGGCAATCTCTGGCTGATCGATCGGAGGAATGGGTCGACCCTCTGGAAACAGGATCAACTCAGCAACCGGGGTCTGACCCGGCCAGCCTTTTACGGGAAATTCGTCGTCGCGGGAGACAAGGAAGGCTACCTGCACTGGATCGATTCTGCCAGTGGGGAATTTGTCGCCAGGGATAGAGCTGGCAAGAAGGGTTTCGCCGCTGCCCCGCTGACCGTTGGCACAACTCTTTTTGTGCTGACGCGTAAAGGCAACCTGATAGCCTATCGCGCAGGCGCGGCCTTATAGGGCCTGTTAGCAGGCCCGAAGAAGCTATTCGTGTTACCGGTAGTTGCCATCGTTGGTCGCCCGAATGTCGGGAAATCAACACTGTTCAATGCCCTGACCCGGACCCGTGACGCCCTGGTTGCAAATGTGCCGGGCGTTACCCGCGATCGTCAGTATGGTATTTCCAGGGTCGGCCGCCAGCCGTGTCTGCTGGTCGATACCGGGGGGCTCATCAGTAATGCACAAGGCATTGACTACCTCACAGCCAAGCAGGTCCACCAGGCTATAGATGAAGCAGAATTGGTACTTTTCATCGTCAGTGCCCGTGACGGGCTGACCGCGGAAGATGAGGAAATCGCGTCGGTTTTGCGGCGCGCTTCGAAACTCGTGCTGATGGTTGCCAACAAAATTGATGGCATGGAGGTCGACACGGCGCTGGCGGATTTTGCCAGCCTGGGCATGGGTGAATTGCTCCCGGTTACGGCTACTCACCGTGGTGGACTGGACGCGATGATGAAGGCCGTTGATGCCATCTTGCCCCAGCAGAGGGAATCCGAAGAACCCGAAGAAGACATTGACCGGCTGCGACTGGCCATTATTGGCAGACCCAATGTGGGTAAGTCTACGCTGGTCAACCGCTTGCTGGGCGAGGAGCGGGTTATGGCCTTCGATCAACCCGGCACCACCCGCGACACGATAAGCGTGATGCTTGAAAGGGACGGGCAACAATACGAACTGATCGATACAGCCGGCATTCGCCGCCGCTCGAGAACTACCGGGGTGGTGGAAAAATTGAGCATCATCAAGGCATTGCAGGCGATTGAACGGGCCCACGTTGTCGTCTTGATGCTTGATGCCAGCGAAGGATTGACCGACCAGGATACAACCCTGCTGGGCCATGTGCTGATGCAAGGCCGGGCCATGGTGATCGCGCTTAACAAATGGGACGGGCTCGATCCGGATCACCGGAAACAGGTAAAAAGTGAACTCGACAGGCGCCTGCAGTATGTCACATGGGCCCACAAGGTTACCCTGTCGGCATTGCATGGCTCCGGCATCCAGGAATTGATGCGTGCCGTCAAAACAGCCTGGCGCAGTGCGCTGGTGGATTTTTCAACACCTGAGTTGACCCGGGTATTGAAGCAGGCATTTGAGGCTCACCAGCCGCCAATGAAACTCGGCAGAACAGCCAAGCTGCGCTACGCACATGCGGGGGGCAAGTTGCCGCCCAGGATCATCATTCATGGCAGTGGCACCGATACCATACCCGACGGTTATCGCCGCTACCTTGCCAATAAATTCATCAGTCACTTCAAACTGAAGGGTACGCCGCTGGTGATTCAGTTCAGGAACAGTAAGAATCCTTACCAGGATCGCAAGAACAAGCTGACCAAGCGCCAACAGGAAAAACGTAAACGCCTGAAAAAATTCACCAGCCGTAAATCTCGAAAATAGGTCTTAGACCGCATACGTTTAATCGTTATTAATTGGAAGCACGGTGGGCATCAGGCAGCTGTATACGGAACACGCTCGAGACATCCCTGTTCGCTCGATCATCCGTTCCCGACAGATGACGGTCCCATATACAGCTGCCCGATACCTTTTAGCGGTCCGCTTTAGTCTAATATGCGGAGCAGGAGGTTTCCTAAATGAGTGATAAAACAGACAGCAAAATTGAAGTCTCGGTGGAAGACGCCGCCAGGCTCAGCTGTCCTGTCAAACCCCTGATCGACATTCGTTCCCCTCTAGAAATGAAAAGGGGCGTGCCTTCCGGAGCCGTCGCCATGACCGCCGATGAAGTATTGTCAAAATACTCCAGCACCGGTGAAAACGCAGTGCAAGGGGCATACATCCTGTGCGCTGAAGGCGTACGCTCTTTGGCCCTTGTGCAGCAACTTCGCAGCCGAGGTCTGAATGACTTTTTTAACGTGGCAGGCGGATTTCGAGCCTGGACGGAGGCCGGCTTGCCAACGGTGTATCCACAAGGTTTGAGCGCTGAGCAAGCCGACCGCTACGCCCGCCACCTGGTAATGCCTCAGGTTGGGCCCGAAGGCCAGTGCAAATTGCTGGCCTGCCGGATGCTGCTGGTCGGGCTGGGAGGGCTGAATTCATCGGCAGCCCTGCATCTGGCAGCAGCGGGTGTGGGGACGCTGGGGCTGGTCGATGACGATTGGGTCGAACGCAGCAATCTCCAGCGCCAGATCATTCACACAGACAGCCGGATCGGTGAAAAGAAAATCCGCTCAGCGGCAAAAAGTATCCAGGCCCTGAATCCGGAAGTCGAAATCGAGGTCTTTGACCAGCGTGTAGATAACGGGAATGCCGCGTCCCTGGTGCAGGGCTGGGATATCGTGATCGACGGTACGGATAATTTTCCGGCTCGTTATGCCCTCAATGTCGCCTGTGTGAAACATCGCGTCCCACTCGTTTATGGTGGCGTGATGCGTTTCCAGGGACAAGTATCCGTGTTCTGGCCGAATGGGTCTCCGCCGGGAGAATCCTGGCCCTGTTTTCAATGCGCGTTCCCGCAGGCCCCCGCAGCAGTAGACGTACCCAGTTGTGCCCAAGCCGGAGTGCTCGGCGTGCTGCCCGGAATTACCGGCACGCTACAGGCCAACGAAGCATTGAAGCTGGCCCTGGGTATCGGCCAGCCATTGACCGGCCGCCTGCTGATGTTTGACGCGCTCAACCTGGATTTCCGCCAGGCGAAGCTAAAATCCAGACCCGATTGTCCCGCCTGCGGGACGAATGTAATGGATTCGCTTTCAAACGTTTCTAACTGACTATCCTGAGTGAGCCGGCCGAGGCTCGCCTCAACTGCGAGTTTGAAAGTTTTCCTGTAGCCTTATGCAAACAGATCATGAAGAACGGGGTTTTACCCCCAGACTAAAGACTGCCATCTACAAAGAGATTGCCATGAAAAAAATCATACTTTTCTTAACCGCGATAGTGGCGTCCTCTGGGACGGTTGCAGAACAGGACATCAACTCCGAACACGCCCAAAAGACCTTGGAAATTTACACGCACATTATTAGCGTGGAAACGTCCAAGAATCTTGGCAATGTGCCAGAGGTTGCAAACTATCTTGCTAGTGAACTCATCGCCGCGGGTTTCCCTGAAGAGGACGTGGAAGTGTTACCGGTTGGCGAGACTGCTGCCCTGATTGCCAGGTACCGGAGCGATGGGTCTTCGGGCAAAGCGCCGATTCTCTTGTTGGGCCATATGGACGTGGTGGAGGCTCTTGAGCAGGACTGGGAACGGCCACCCTTTGAATTAACCAAGGACGATTCCTATTTTTATGCCCGGGGCAGTGTCGACAACAAGTTCGGCGTTGCCCAGATCACATCAACTTTTATTCGTTTGATGAAAGAAGGCTTTGTACCGAATCGCGATCTGATCATAGTCTTTTCTGGAGACGAAGAGAGCACGATGATCAGCACGCGTGTGCTGGCCTATGAGCGTAAAGATATCGCTGAAGCCGAGTTTGCGCTTAATTCCGATGCCGGTGGTGGTCACCTCAGTGCAGATGGCAAAGCAGTCGTTTACCTCATTCAGGCTGCCGAGAAAACCTATGTCACCTGGGAGATTACGGTACGCAATCCAGGTGGGCACAGCTCCCGCCCCAGGCCGGACAATGCAATCTATGATCTGGCGAAAGCGATTACCAAAATACAGGGTTATCAGTTTCCCGTTCGCTGGAGCGACATGACGCTGAAGTTTTTCGAGGAGACGGGACAACAGTTGGGCGGTGAGTTGGGCGAGGCGATGATGCAATTCGCTCAAAACCCCGAGCACCAGGCGGCTGCGGATCGATTGGCGATAGAGTCGTCCTACGTTGGCACTACTCGCACGACCTGTGTCGTCACGATGTTGCAGGCGGGCCACGCTGAAAATGCCCTACCTCAATCTGCCACGGCCACCGTCAATTGTCGTGTATTTCCGGGTGTTCCGGTGGCTGAAGTAAAGAAAACGCTGGAGCAAGTTATCGGCAACGACAAGTGTCAGCATCCCGAATGCAAATAGAGAGATAAAGGCGAAGAAGCGTGCATACATCGGCTCGAGCCCACCATTCTGCGGCGGAAGCCCATGTTTATCTTCGGCATCTTTGGGTTTGCCAAAATTATGGTAGCCGATACTGTAAATAAAGATGCCCAGGCATGTCCAAGCCACAAAGAAAAGCGTGATGGCACTTAATGGATCGATGAGCACACCAATTTCCAGCGATCCCACACCAATAGGCAGCCACGCAATTGCCGAGGCAATGGGATGCAGGCCTAGCTCATCCGTGGTTATCGCCGTCACGAAAACAGCCATTGCCATTCCCCATGAAAGCAACATTGCGCCAACGGCAATCGAATGGCTTATGCGGTTGCTTTTATTCGTGAAGAGAATGATCAACGCGAATGCCAGGATCGGAGGTAGCGGAATAAGCCAGGTAAGAATTTCAGGTTGCATGTATTCTGGTCACCACTTCATCAGATTTATCTCTTCGACCGCCACCGTCGTCTTGCGCCGATAGATTGAAATAATTAGGGCTAAGCCCACCGCCACCTCGGATGCCGCAACTGCAAATACAATAATCGCGAAAACCTGACCGTTAATAATGGATGGAGTCAGGTAGCGCCAGAATGCGACTAAATTGATATTTACCGCGTTCAGCATCAACTCAATTCCCATTAATATGGCAATCGCGTTTCGCCTGGCGAGAACTCCGTACAGGCCAATGCAAAAAATCGAAGCTGCCAAAATGAGGTACCAAGAAAGTGGGATCAACTATCCCCTCCTGCCCGTTCGGGAGGACGTGCAATAAAAATGGCGCCGATCATGGCTGCCAGGAGCAAAACGGAGGCAACTTCGAAGGGAATAATAAATTGATCGACGTTCACCAGCGCTTTTCCCAATTCTTGAATGTAAAACTCTGAAGATTCGACCAAATCAGAGGGTGTGTTGGCCAACTGAGGGACCTGACTGAAGAGAGAAAGAATTCCGCTAAAGACCATAAACGCGGCGAACGCGGCAAGCAGCCAACTGCGATTAATCTGTCGTTCAGTTTCGCCCATCGCGCGGCGGGTTAACATCACCGCAAT
>JADFKH010000132.1 GCA_022565025.1 Pseudomonadota bacterium | reverse complement strand
GCAAGTTCCCGACATTCACCAATAGCGGCTTTGGGTCGGAAGCGGCTATCGGCAATTGCAAGAGGTGAAGTTCCGCTATCCACCCGAAAGCAGCCATTCAAAGGACGTAATTTGTGATGCCGCGGATAGCTGCTTCCGGCCAAAAGCGGAACTTCGCGGATTGTTGGTCCCATTCAAAATCGATTTTTTATTCTCCTCAATTCGCTTTGCAATTCATTAAACTTGCCACAATAATTTGGCATCCAAAATTTACGTGTACAATTAGAATGCAGGGCTAAAAAAAAATGGCACGGATGCAATTGCACGGATGTAAATGGGTCAATTGTTGTCATTTCCGCAATCCTCTCATTTCCATCTGGAAACTATTAATCAGCATTTCCATGCTGGGAGGAATTGTAATGAACTGCAAGACTATTCTAGCCACCAGAACGACACCCTTTTCTGTCACTGTCTTGCGAATCACACTGTGTCTATGTTTTATCGCTGCCAGCTCACTCGCTCATGCAGCGAATGTCACCTGGAGTGGACAACTTAAAGATATCCTAGAAGACAGTGGCGGTGCTATATACTCCGGCGTTGCGATTGGTACGGACTTTTCTGGTGCTATTAATGATGGGACCTTTAATGGCTTCATTACCGATGGTACAACACGTACTTCATTCGGTTGTTGTATTGGTGCGGCAGTTGGTTTGGAAGTTATAAACAATGAACCTTTGGAAGCAGAGGATGCTGCGTTGCTAAATTCTCTTGCAGGCACTACCTTTGTTGGAGGCGATCCCTTAGATTTTATCTTTCTTGAAGGCGACGCGTTTACTTCTGAAGGTGCTGGTGCAAAAGGTTCAATATTAATCAGCTTAATCTTTGTATTAGATGCTGACGTATTTGATGATGATAGTCTTGATAATTACCCGCCTAATCCGGACGATGTACTGATCACTCTTTTCTTCATCGAAGAATCGGACGATCAAGGAGAGTTCATCTATGAATCGATTGGCGTGGTCGACGAGCTCAACTTTGCCGAAGATGTCTTCCTGATCAACGCCGCAATCAGCGATGCATGGTTCTTCCCGGATACCGCCGGACAGGGCTTCTTCATCATTGTCTGGGAGGACTCGAAGTTGGTTTTCCTGGCCTGGTTTACCTACGACACGGAGCGTCCGCCGGAGGACGTCACTGCGATTTTGGGTGAACCCGGCCACCGTTGGATCACCGCGCTGGGGCCCTTTGAGGGCGATACCGCCCTATTGGATATATTCTTATCCAGCGGCATGATCTTGGATTCGGCCGAGCCTCCGGTTACGACGGAACAACTCGAGGGCGCCACCATCGAGATCGTCTGGAGCAGTTGTGACGAAGGAATCCTGAAGTACGACATACCTTCACTGGGACTCTCGGGTGAAATACCCATCCAGCGTATCGTCGATGACAATGTGGCAGCCTGCGAGGCAGCCCAACCGTAGTAAGCCAGTCATACCGGCCTGCCTATTGTGAACCATAGGATAGCCGGTAAAGATGGCCTCTTAGAAGAGTCCCTGAGGAGGGCGATTCAGTTTTGTTGTCAGTCTTCTAACCCGCATATTGCACGAAGGATTCGGGTTTCAGAGTGTAGCTGGCAAAGCAGGTTGGACGATCGCCTGCAGAGTCATAACTTTAGCTATGGCTCAAAGGGGATCGTTCAAGCTGCAAAGCCAGATGCGCTCTGAACCCGAATAGGACAAACTGTACTTTTTGTAATGGAGTTATTTCAGCCATAAGTTTATGAATTTGTGAGGTTTTAGGTATTAATTGGTCCGCCTTCGTGCAATATGCGGGCTAACTGCCCGGCGTAGGCCTCGGCGTTCATCAGGCCATCAATCTGCGCTGGGTCTGACGGGATCATCCGGAACAGCCAGCCCTCGCCGTAGGGATCGCTGTTGACCAGTTCCGGAGAATCTTCAAGTTCACCGTTAGCCTGCACGATTTCGCCGGACAGCGGAGCGTAAATATCGGAGGCCGCCTTCACTGACTCGATCACTGCACAGGCTTCACCCTGGTTGTAGTTCATCCCCGGTTCAGGCAACTCGATAAACACCATGTCGCCCAGCTCGCCCTGGGCATGGTCCGAAATGCCGACAACGACCGTGCCGTCATCTTCTGCCCTGACCCATTCGTGGCTGTCCCCGTAACGCAGATCGGGTGGAATTTCACTCATTTCAAAGGTCCTTCAATGATTTGTAAAAAAACATTCCAGTCCATATTTTACACCAGTATTCCGGCGTGCCCGAAGCACTCACAGTATCCCTTGGCAGGCAACACCATTACGCACGAACGGCACCTTCACGATCCTCGCCGGCAGCAACTTTCCGCGTATCTCGACTTCGCATGAATCGTCTGCGCCCGCGGGAATCCGTGCCAAGGCAATGGCCTTGCGCAGGGTGGGTGCAAATCCGCCGCTGGTGGTTTCACCCTCGCCCCGGGCGGTCAGCACCTTCTGCCGGGGCCGCAATATTCCCCGGCCTTCCAGCACCAGTCCGACCAGCCGCAAGCTAATGCCTCGTGCTGTTTGGGTCTCAAGTGCCTCGCGGCCAATAAACCTGCGGTTGTCCTTCATCGCCACTGTCCAGCCCAGCCCGGACTCCAAAGGCGTGACGTCTTCATCCATATCCTGGCCATAGAGGTTCATGCCGGCCTCGAGACGGAGTGTGTCGCGTGCACCCAGACCGCAGGGCGCGACACCTGCCTCCAGCAGGCGCTGCCAGAAGTCTTCGGCCTGGTGAGCGGGAATTGAAACCTCGAAACCGTCTTCACCCGTGTACCCGGTTCTGGCGATGAACAGGTCACCATAGTGCTCTGCGGTGAAGGGTTGCAGCGCATCCGCCGCCACGGCATGATCTTCGCTCAGCAACGAAAGAACCCGGGCCCGGGCCTGCGGACCCTGCACTGCAATCATTGCCAGTTCAGGCTGTTCCGTGATCGTCACGCTGAACGCTGCACCCTGGCGCTCCAGCCAGGCCAGGTCCTTGTCGCGGGTCGCTGCGTTGACGACCAGACGAAACCATTCTTCGGCGAGGAAATAGGCAATCAAATCATCAATCACGGCGCCCCCCTGGTTCAACATGCAACTGTACAGCGCTGTGCCGGGCTGTTGCAGTTTGGCAACGTCGTTGGCCAGCAGGAAAGACAGGAATTCACGAGTTTGGGGACCGTGAATATCAACCACGGTCATGTGAGAGACGTCAAACATCCCTGCTTCATTGCGCACCTGATGGTGCTCGTTGATTTGTGATCCGTAATGGATCGGCATCTCCCAGCCGGTGAAATCCACCATCCGGGCCCCGGCTGCCACATGGGCTTGATAAAGCGCTGTGCGGCGCATTATCCTGTCTCGAATAAAGGTCAGGGTTTGCGGAATTTGAGTGTCATCCGGTTCGACTCGCCCACGGCTTCCAATTTGGCCTTCAGCTCCGGATCCTTCTTGCTGGTTGCCAGAGATGGCGGCAGGCGCCAGACGATGTCCTCTTCGGTGGGCTGGTCTTTTTCATTGGCATTGATCTCGCTGGCCGCCACCAACTCGAAGCCCGCCTCTTCCATTTGCGCAATCACAAAATCACGTTTCAGATAACCTCTTGCGCCGCTGGCCCAATCGTCAGGCATGCCGTCCCGGGCATGGTGCTGAACCACGCCTACGATGCCACCGGGCTTCAGTGCATCGTAGGCATTGCGCAGAGCAGCAGTCAGGAATCCGCCTTCAGCTTCGAAGCGGGCGAGGTTGTGCAAAACGCGGATAAACACCACCGCATCTGCCTTGCCTTTGAGTTCATCGGGCATGGACCCGAATACAAAAGCCGACACCTGGGCGCCATCGTCACCCGCCCAATCCTTGGCCTGCGCGATGAAGTCTTCGGACCAGGTTTCCTTGGATTTCAGTTGTTCTTCGCTGTAAAAGCCAAACAAGGGAAACATTTCTCGAGCGTAATCTACGCCGATCAGTTGGCCGTCACTGCCCAGGTAGGGCAGCAGGATTTTTGTATACCAGCCTGCCCCGGGTAAGCCCTCAACCACGGTCATGCCGGGTTCAATACCGATAAACTCCAGCGTTTCCTGCGGATGCCGGTATTGGTAACGCGCCCGGAATTCCTCGGGTTGGGCGGCCAGCACAGAAGCAAGGCGCGTTGAATCAACTTCTGCCAGCAATGGGCTGCCGGCAGCATACAGCCCAAGGGCCAGCAATGTAATCAGGGTCTTCTTCATATCAGGTTCCTCTATAAAGGTGCAATGTTTGGTGAATGGGACGCCCATTATCTGGATACTCAAGACGAATCTCAAGCCCCCCCTAGCCTTCGGTGTGCCACTGGAAGATATTGAGCTCGATGAAAATGAAGGCGACCAGCCACAAAAAGGCATCCCAGAAATCGAGGAAGGTTCCTTTGATGCCCCAATAGGCGGCGCAGACGAACAAGATCGAGTAGAAGAATCCCTTGGATATTTTGGCGATCCGCATCAGGTGGTCGGTGAGCTTGTCTTTGAGCTGAAGCCAGACTTCGGCTTGCAGCAGCACGACGATGATCAGCCAGGTGCCTGCGTTGATGATATCCACGATGGCCAGGCCCAAAGCGGATTTCAAACTAGCGGCAGTGCCGATTATCTCGAGGCCTGAAACCTGGAGCAATGCCTGCCCCTGCAAGGCGAGGCACGATGTGCTGTCGATGGGCGGATAGTCGTCCAGGTCCACGATGTAGTTCCATTCGGTCCCCACCAGGCTGCAGACATCCTCGATGCTGAACGGAACCACGTCCGCAATCACCCCGTATTTCACCACGTAACCGTAAAAAGCCCAGGTAATAAAGACATAACAAATGGCCACGATGCCCGTAATAAACCATTTCAGCCCCCCTTGCAGTTTCTCGTCGGAGATCACCGCAGTTTCCAGTTCGAACAGCAACAGCAGCACCACCCAAGCTGCAGTGTCGATGGTCGCTGAATAGGCTTCGACCACATTCCGCCAGGTCACCGTGTCACCAAAGGTTACGGCACTGGCGGCGAGGTCTTCGCGGAACCACAACAGGATGTTGTAGGCCAGCAGGATGTAAACAAGGTATTTGAAAATTTGGAACAAACGGCGTGGATGAATCAAGCGCTTGTTATTCGAAATCATCTCATTCATGGGTGGTAAACGGTTCTTCTATGTTCCGGCCAGGTCGTTGATGGCGCGCCAGGCCTGATCAACGGCAACCTGGAGATAGGCATCAGCACCCGCATCTGAATTGGCAATGGCAATCTGCCCGAAGCGCTGACGGCCGATTTCGTTAGGTGCCATGCCCGGGGCCCATTGAGGATCCCACAGGTCCAGATAATCGTAGGCATAACCGTGCGGCCAGCGGTTCACCGTGATCGCCAGGATGTCCTTTACTGGATCAAATCCACCTGGGCCAAGCATGCCGGCCAGCGTGGAACGCAGCTCTCTCTCATAGTCCTCAAACTTCATCTCCAACATTTTCACCTGTCCGGCCCGATGCTGTTCCCGGGGCGTCATGCCTTCGCGCGGCAGGGTCATGGCGCCGAAAAATTGCATGACAGTTGCCTGATCCGGATCGAAGGCCGGCCGGTACCTCTGCGAATAAACGCCGGTCACCAGGAATGCATTCGCGTGCAAACGGCCCGGGCAGTAAGCACTGGCAATGCCCAGTTTCTGCGCGGCACGAGCATTGCGCATCAGGACATTACTGGTGATCATCGGACGCCTGACCTGGTATTGCAGGGCCTCGGCCTGCTCCTTGGGCAGCTGAGGGCATATAAATGGGATGATGCTGTTGTTGCAGGCCAACACGCAATGCGCAGCGCTTACAAGGGATGCCTGGCCGTTTTGTACATAAATGACGACAACATGCTTTTCACCTCCCGGAGTCGACGAATTGAGCACTTCAACAGCAGTTGAATTCAGGCGCAGCCGGACATGGGAAGCGGATTCATCGAGTTTCGAGTAATCAAACCGGGCCGTGACGATGTCGCCCCGTGCATCTTCCCCGCTTACATCCGGAATCAACGACCGAACGAGCAGCCGGGCGATCGAGGCATTGCCGTCAGGAAACATCGCAATCCGTTCATCCAGCCCCGCCAACAACGTGCGCACCAACCCACCCAGGCGATGCGCCCCCGGCAGACCGCCATACAGGGCCTCAATCACGGACAGGCCATCGGTCGCAACTCCCCAGTAGCCGTCGGTGCTGTGCAGAAATATCTGTGCTATTTCCGGGGCAAGGCCCGCGGTGCGGGTCAGAAAATCGTAATAGCTCGTGCTTCGAAGGTAGCGTTTTTTTTCTTCCTGGTCCAAGGAAGCGAGCAGGTCGTCCGTGGCCAGGAGGAACGCTTTGAGGCCGGACCTGGCTTCTTCGCTGAGCGGGAAGCGGTCGACCAGGCCAGCAAGTTCTTCCATGCTTGGGTCATAACGCAGCCGCGTTCCTCGTACCAGGACATCACGTCCATAGGTCTGGGCGTCGAAATACACCGATGATCCAAGTTCTCCTACAGTGCTGAAATTAAATTCGAGTTCCTGGTTGAGCCTCGTGGAGTCGACACCCAGATCCGCGAGCAGATTCAACGCCACATCGCTGTACTGGGGAAACTCCAGTTCAATGGCGCCACCCCAGGCCAGCCGCATGTCACCGCCCTGGTGGAACTCATTGCGCTTTGCGTGACCGCCAAAATCATCGTGATTTTCGATCACCAGGATACGGGAGTCGTGCCCGTGGAGCTTGCGGTAGAACCAGGCTGCTGCAAGCCCACTGATTCCGCCACCCACCACGACAAGGTCGTAGGGCTGATCATCTGTAACTGAAGCATTATTCCAGCGTTTTCCGTTCCTTGCCAGGGCGTGGGCGACTTCGAAAGAACCCGGGTGACTGCCACGCAGGCCCGTCCGGGTTGGCGGGTAATATTCGCTTACACCAGGTACAGGCGAATCAGCGCAGGCCATCAAAAGACCCGGCAGCGAGAGCCCCATCGAAGTCACCGCAATATCATGAATGAAATCCCTGCGGGTGATGGCCTCACCCATGCCAAGCTTGCGATCTGCCTCGTTCATGCGACCGGCCGGTCAGAGTTCTCTTCGGCGATAGCTGCGACAAGCGTTTCCGAAGGCCCGAAATATCGCCTCCGATACCGGGTCTTCCAGCACCTTCCACTCCGGGTGCCACTGCACGCCGAGGGTAAATCCGGGTGCATCGCGCACCGTGAAGGCCTCCACCAGGCCATCTTCGGCCCAGGCCTCGACCTCGAGCTCATCGCCCAGACTGTCCACCGCCTGGGAATGCAGCGAATTCACCGTCGCGCCTTGCTGGCCGGTGATTGTATGTAGCAGCCCCCCATCCACAAATTCAACCTCGTGGGAAGGGCCGTACTGGATGTCCAGCGGATCCGCCGGGTTTTCCTTGTGTACGCGATAGCCGGGAACCTCGTGCACCCGTTGGTGCAAGGTGCCCCCGAATGACACATTCACTTCCTGGAATCCGCGGCAAACCGCAAAAAGAGGCATACCAGCCTGGATCACAGCCGGGATCAGCGCCAGTGCGGCCAGGTCCCGTTCGGGGTCATGCCAGGTGCCCGGTTCACTGGCTTCCCCCAGGTAATGGTGCGGCTCCAGGTTGGACGGGCTGCCGGTCAGGAACAGGCCGTCCAGCCGATCGATGCTATCCAGCACGTCAAAACCTTGTGCCAGGGAAGGCAGGGCCACCGGGTTTGCATCCGATCCATCGGCCAGGGCCTGCAGGTATTTTTCACCTACCATATGGAAAGGGTGTTCGCCCTGCATGCGCCGGTCGGAAACGACGCCGATCAGTGGCCGGTTGCCCCCGGTGGTCATGCCTTATTCTGGCGATGCGGATTCGCCGCAAACAGGCACAGGAATTCGGCGGCCAGGCTGGCGCCTGCCAGGGCCGTAATTTCGCCCACATCATAGGCCGGCGCGACCTCCATGATATCCATCCCCACGACATTGATACCTTCCAGGCCCCGGAT
>JADFKH010000131.1 GCA_022565025.1 Pseudomonadota bacterium | reverse complement strand
GGTGGATGTCGTCGATCACACGTTTTTGCGCAACGGTCAGACGGAACGGCAGCCGTTGGATGAAATCGCGCTCCCGCACCGAAGGCCTGTCCATGACGGGTGCGCGGCAACGGCGTTGCCGCTGATGCAATTGCTGCATACTGAGGTTATGCGCCAGCAACTCTTCCAGCGCCAGGCGCTGTTGGGCCGGGTGTCTTCTTTCCACCAGGGCCGCCACGTCTGCCCCGGCCGGTGGCCGGTGGATATACGCGATGGCTTGGGCCAGGGACATCATGCGCAGCTTACCGCGCAAGTCCGCGGGCAGGAGCTCTTCAAGCTCCAGGACTTTCTGCTCAAGCAGGGTCAATGCCTGGTCGCTTAGCTTGAGCCAGCGCGCTTGCCCGAGGCCATCCACCGATGGGTAGACCGGTGTGAGGCGGTCCGAGACGGGCTCGTCCTGCTCACGCAGGATTCTCTTGTAGCTGGGGTGTACCATTTCCAGCCCCTGGAACCCGGTGCGTACTTCCCCATAACAACGCAGCCGTGTCCCGCGGGAAAGTTGTTGCTTCTGGGCAGCCCGGAAATGGAAGAAACGCAGTGTGATGCGCCCAGTGCCGTCGGCTAACACGACCACCAACATGGACCGGCGTGCTCTGACGATAGCTGAGTGTTGCACGCGGCCTTCCACCTGTACCTGGGCCCCGGGATACAGGCTGCCAATGGGGTGAATGCGGGTCCGGTCTTCGTAGCGCAACGGCAGGTGAAACAGGAGATCCTGGACCGTGTGTATGTCCAGTTGCCCTAAGAATAATTCGAGCCGCGGTCCCACACCGTGCAACTCCCGCAGAGTAGGAATGGTCATATCCGTCCTGATGGGAATTCAAAGCCCCAGGATGGCATCCATTTCAACCTGCGCGTCACGCGGCAAGGCTGCGACGCCAACCGCGGCCCGGGCCGGATAAGGCTCGGTGAAGTATTCCGCCATGATGGTGTTTACAGCGGGGAAGCTGGCCATGTCCGTGAGAAAAACATTCAGTTTGAGAATGTCATTCAAAGTGCCGCCCGCCGCTTCGCAAACAGCCCGCAGGTTCATGAAAACACGATGGATCTGTGCCTCGATTTCTCCATCGACAATTTCCATGCTGGCGGGGTCCAGGGGGATCTGACCCGAAAGGTATGCGGTATTGCCATGACGCGTTGCCTGTGAATAGCTACCGATGGCTGCAGGCGCCTGGCTGGTGCTGATGATCTGTTTGTTCATTTTTATCCTCTGCTCTGTTCATCCGACCCGGTTTACACGTATCACACTATTGTTTCGCTTGAGTCTGCGCATGACCTGGGCCATGTGGTCACGGTCCTTCACGCTGATTGTGAACAGCAATGTTGCTTGCTCCGGATTAGCTTCAGGTTGTGCAACCGTTTCGATATTGCTACCAGCCTGGCCGATGCTCGCGGAAATGTTGGCCAGAACCCCCGGTGTATTCCGGGCGATAATGCGCACGGCCACCGGAAACATACCCTTGGTAATTGGCGCCCAGGCTACATCCACGCAACGGTCGGGGTGTTTTCGAAATTCACGTACGTTCCTGCAGTTAACCCGGTGAACCACAACGCCCTTGTCGGTTGAGACAAAGGCCATGATTTTGTCACCTGGAACCGGGTGGCAGCAGGCGCCGAAACTGACGGCGCTGTCCTCAGATCCGGCGATGGTCAGGGCTTCCACTGCATCCTTGTCATGCGGGAACAGCTTAGACTCGGGCGCGAGTTTCGCTGCCACGAAATTGGCGAGCATGGAGCCCAGGGCCAGGTCGTGGAACAGGTCTTCCTGGCGTTCAAAGAGATTTTCCGAGAGAAAATATTCCCAGCGTTCCGGCGTCACCGCTTCAACCGAACTGCCACGAGTATTGAGGGCTTTCTCCAGTAATTGCAGACCCAGCGCAACGGTATCTTCCTGGCGAAGGCTCTTGAGATAATGCCTTATCGCGGTGCGTGCGCGTGCGGTTGCCACAAATTCCAGCCATTCCGGGCGCGGTTGAACGTCGGGGTCAGTGAGGATTTTGACCGTCTGGCCATTGTTCAACCGGGTAGACAGCGGCACTTCCACCTTATCGACCAGCGCCTTTGCGGTGTGATTCCCCACGTCTGTATGGATGGCATAGGCGAAATCCAGAGCAGTAGAATTCTGACGTAAATCGATGATTTTGCCCTTCGGTGTGAATATGAAAATCTCATCGGGGAACAGATCGGATTTCGCGTGATCGAGAAACTCCAGAGAATCTCCCGTGTGCCGTTGTACATCAACCAGTTGCATCAGCCATTCACGTGCGCGGACTTGTGCTGAACCGCTGGATTCCTCGCCGGTTTTATACTGCCAGTGCGCTGCCGCACCCTTGCTTGCCATTATATCCATCTGCTCGGTCCGGATCTGGATTTCGATAGGGAGTCCATAGGGGCTGTTCAGGATGGTGTGCAAAGACTGGTATCCATTGGCCTTGGGCAGGGCGATAAAATCCTTGAAGCAGCCGGGTTTTGGTTGGTAGAGGCTGTGTACCGCACCCAATGCAAGGTAACAATGCGTTTCGGCCTGTGTAATGATGCGAAAAGCATAGAAATCAGTAACTTCGGAGAAAGACAGAACCTTGGCCAGCATTTTTTTGTAAATACTGTAAGCTGATTTTTGGCGGCCAGTGATGCGGCAAGGCACGCTGGCCTCTTTCATCTTCTGCTTGATCGCCGCCATGATGTTTCCTACGATTTCCTCGCGATGGCCGGTCATCATCTGCAGGTGTTCAGTGATGGTGCGATGACGCCACGGATAGAGGTTGGCCAAGCCCATGTCTTCCAATTCATGTTTCATGCTGTTCATGCCCAGACGGTCAGCAATGGGCGCATAAATATCGAGGGTTTCCCGGGCAATGCGCCGCCGTGACTGGGGCTCCATGCCGTCGAGGGTGCGCATGTTGTGCAGGCGGTCCGCCAGCTTGATAAAGATCACGCGCAAGTCGCGCGACATGGCCAGCATGAGTTTGCGGAAGCTTTCCGCATCAGCCTCAATGCGGGTGCGGAACTTCATCTTATCCAGCTTGGTCACACCATCCACGAGATCGGCAATATATTTGCCGAATTGCCGGATAATATCCGCCTTGGTGAGCGGGGTGTCCTCTATGGTGTCGTGCAAGATGGCGGCAGCAATACTTTCATGATCCATACGCATGTTGGCAAGGATCTGGGCGACAGCGACCGGGTGGTGGATGTAGGGCTCCCCGGTTTTCCGGGTTTGCCCCTGATGAGCAGCATTTCCGACTTCAAAGGCCCGCCGGATTATTGCGACCTTTTCGGGGTCAAGATAAGTTTTTAGCAAGTCCCTAAGCTGCAGGAAGGGTTCAGCGTTTACTGTGGCTTCCTGCATGGGACTGAAAAATCCTTAGGCCCTGTCACTTGCCCTGGTTCAGGGTGTGAGGTCATCATCCTCTGGTGTGAAGTCAAATGCTTCCGCTGCTTCTATTTCCGCCTGGATGATGTCCACGAGTTCGGCGGTGATCAACCCTTCGGCAATTTCACGCAGCGCAATCACTGTGGGTTTGTCGTTATCTACCTCCACCATCGGTTCGGCGCCATTGGCTATCTGGCGTGCTCGCTTGGTAGCGGTCAATACCAGCTCAAAACGGTTGTCAACGTTATCGAGACAATCTTCTACTGTGATTCGTGCCATTGTGTGTATTCCTGATTACTGGTGCTAAATTTCTTTGTGTGCCAGGGTCGTCAAAGCCCGGGCTGAACCTACCAGTTTATCCATTTCCCCGCAGTTCCGCCAGAAGAACGTCATAATGATCTTTCTGGTCCGGCCGCTGCAGTTTCCGGTGGCGGACGATGGATTGCAGGTCGGCCAGCGCTAGCTCAAAGTCATCGTTGATAATCAGGTAATCAAACTCGCTCGAGTACGATATTTCCGCTGTGGCTTCGCGCATGCGCTCCTCGATCACTTCTTCGCTATCCTGGCCGCGCCTGGCGAGACGGTCGCGCAGTGCCTCCAGCGAAGGTGGGAGGATGAAAATCGTACAACTCGAAGGGAAGGATTTCCGGATCTGCCGGGCGCCTTGCCAGTCTATGTCCAGCAGGACATCGAAGCCTGCATGCAGTTTCTTTTCTACTGCGTCACGCCCGGTAGCATATCGATGGCCGAACACTTCAGCATGTTCGAGAAAGGCATTTTTTGCGATCAAGTCGTTAAAGGTCGGATCGTCGACAAAATGGTAATGGACTCCGTCTTTCTCGCCAGGGCGCGCAGTTCGTGTGGTGTAAGATACCGAGAGACTGACCCGGTGATCCTTTTCGAGCAGGGCATTGATCAGGCTGGTTTTCCCTCCGCCAGAAGGAGCAGCCACAACATAAAGGTTAGCCCGCAACGGGTTTGGATTATTCAATGTTCTGAATCTGCTCCCTCATCTGCTCAATCAACACCTTGAGTTCGACTGCAGCCTGGGTCGTCCGTTGGTCTGTGGACTTGGAGCTGAGCGTGTTGGATTCACGGTTGAATTCCTGCATCAGGAAATCCAGGCGGCGCCCGACCGGGTCGCTCCGATCCAGCACCAGTAGGGTTTCCTTGACGTGAGCGGCCAGGCGGTCCAGTTCTTCGTCTACATCCATCTTCTGGACCAGAAAAGCAATTTCCTGCTCCAGGCGCCCGGGTTCCAGTGGCTGCTGTAAAGTTTCGACCCGGCTGAGCAGTTTTTGCCGCAGGGCTGCGCGAATTTCAGGCAGCCATTCACGGATTTGCGCTACCCATCGTTCAATTCCCGTGAGTCGCTTACGGATGGCTGCAGACATTTGTTCACCCTCCCTGCCACGTGCAGCTTGCAAGTCTTTGGCAGCTTTTGACAGCAGTTCCAGGGCCGCCTCGTGCAGCGGTTGGGGATCTGGCGCCTGTTCTTCAACCAAGCCCGGCCAGCGTAACAAGGATTGTAAGTCTGGCTCCTGTTCCACACCACTCAGTTCCTGCAGCTCCTGTTGCAGCGTAAGCAGCTTGCCGGCCAATTTCCGGTTCAGGTTCAGGTTTGAACTGCTTATCGCTGTGGCCGGTGTATATCGAAGCGTGGCATCGACTTTTCCCCTGCTCAGATGTACCCCAAGAATCCGTCGTATTTCTGGTTCAAGGACCCGGAATTCCTCCGGGACACGAAACACGAATTCAAAGTAGCGGTGATTCACCGAGCGAATTTCCCATGCAAGTCGGCCGAAATTGTACTGCTGCTCCGCGCTGGCGAAACCGGTCATGCTGTGGATCATGAATTGTTGCCTTTTGGATACCTTGGCACAATGTTACCGTCAAATGACCAACACAGGAAAATAAATGAGACCCAGTGGCCGAAAACCAGATGAACTCCGCCAGATCAGTATCACGCGCAATTTTACCCGACATGCAGAGGGCTCTGTGTTGATTCGCTATGGAGATACCCACGTTTTATGTACTGCATCTGTGGAAAATCGCGTGCCTGTGTTCCTGCGCGGCAAAGGGCAGGGCTGGGTGACTGCTGAGTACGGCATGCTTCCCCGGTCGACGGGTAGTCGCATGGGGAGGGAAGCTGCCCGAGGAAAGCAGAGCGGTCGTACGCTGGAAATTCAACGACTGATCGGACGCTCACTCAGGGCAGTCGTAGACCGCGAAGCCCTGGGTGAAAGAACCATCACCCTGGATTGTGATGTGCTGCAAGCCGATGGCGGTACCCGGACTGCATCTATTACGGGCGCCTACGTCGCGTTGGTCGATGCCTGCCGCTGGCTGCTTAAAAACGGTGGCATAAAAAAGGATCCGATACATGGGCAAGTTGCCGCCGTATCGGTGGGTATTTATGGGGATGTTCCTGTGCTTGATCTTGACTACCCTGAAGATTCCTCAGCGCAAACTGATATGAACGTTGTGATGAACGACGGGGGCGCATTTATTGAACTGCAGGGTACGGCCGAAGGGCATGCATTCCGCCGGGGTGAGCTCGACCAGATGCTGGATTTGGCTGATTCGGGAATCCGGCAGTTAATGGCCTGCCAGTTGGATGCTTTGGATGCCTGATTGGATCGATCCGGATCGACTGCTGGTGCTTGCCAGCGGTAATGCGGGCAAGCTCAAGGAGTTATCCTCCATGCTGACGCCGCTCGGTTGGACCGTCAGGTCACAGGGTGAATGGAAGATCAGTGAAGCAGTGGAAGATGGTCTCAGTTTCATTGAAAACGCCCTGATCAAGGCCCGCCACGCGGCCCGCTGTACCGGCCTGCAGGCGCTGGCGGATGATTCCGGCCTGGTGGTTGATGCTTTGAGCGGGATGCCCGGGATTTATTCTTCCCGCTATGCTGGTCCAGACGCGGACGACAAAGCCAATAATCAGAAACTGTTGCAGGCCCTTCGTGGCGTGGCAGGGCCGGACCGGGCTGCGCATTTTTATTGTGCGATGGTGTTCGTACGGCACGCGGAAGATCCTGCACCACTGATTTCAACCGGGAAGTGGCCGGGAAGAATACTGGAACAACCCCGGGGTGAGGGCGGTTTTGGCTATGACCCGCTTTTCTGGGTTCCGGGGAATCAATGTTCATCTGCGCAGTTGCCGCCCGAAGTCAAAAACAGTCTCAGCCACAGGCGACAGGCACTAACCGCGCTGACCGGGCAAATGAAAGATGAATTCAGGAACTGACAACGGCGGGTTTGATCCAGGGCTTAACGGTCTTCCTCCGCTGGCACTTTATGTTCACCTACCCTGGTGTGTAAGTAAGTGTCCGTACTGTGATTTCAATTCACACCAAGCGCCGTCAAAGCTGCCCGCGCGAGAATATGTTGATGCGTTGCTGGCAGACCTGGAACTGGACCTTCCCTTGGTCTGGGGGCGAACGGTCCACAGCATATTCTTCGGTGGGGGTACGCCCAGCCTGTTCAGTGCGAAGTGGATCGAGCGGCTGATTGAAGGTTTTCGGGCACGGCTGCGAGTGAGTCCGCAGGCAGAATGTACGCTGGAGGCCAATCCTGGAACCACGGAATACGACAGTTTCAGCGCTTACGCGGAGGTGGGCATCAATCGCATCTCATTGGGTGTGCAGAGCTTCAACAACACTTTACTACAACGGCTTGGAAGAATTCATGGCTGCGCCGAGATTGAGACAGCAGTGGAGTCCATCCAGTGTGCCGGTATCAGTAATTTCAATATTGACCTGATGTACGCCTTACCTGGCCAATCGGTCGTTGATGCCCTGGACGATGTCCGTCAGGCGCTGAATTGCGCGCCATCGCACCTATCGTTTTATCAATTGACCATTGAACCGAATACTGCATTCCATGCCAGCCCGCCCGAACTGCCGAATGATGATGCTGCCTGGGACATGCAGGAACAATGCGGTGAATTGATCAAGGAGTCCGGTTTCAGGCAGTACGAGATTTCCGCCTGGGCTCGCGAAGGGTTTCGGTGCCGGCATAATCTGAATTACTGGCGGTATGGAGATTTTCTTGGAATTGGCGCTGGTGCGCATTCGAAGATTACACTGCCTGCAGAGCAATCCGTGAGGCGCAGGGTCAGGCAGAGGCATCCGGGAACCTGGCTCAAGGCGATGCAAACGGGTCAATGGCTGGCCGAAGACCGGTTGATCGGTGAAGAAGAGCGGGTGTTCGAATTTTTTTTGAACCAGTTGCGTTTATACGATGGTGTCCGCAAGGACCAGTTTACACCGCGCACCGGAGTCAGTTGGGACAGGGTGTCGGTTCGGGTTGAAAAAGCGATAGAAAGTGGTTTGCTCATCGACAGTAATGGAGTGTTGAAGCCCACTTCCCTTGGCTGGCGGTTTACCAATGATATACAGGCAATATTCTTACCATCGGGGGTATGAAAAAAACCACAGTGCGCATTTTATACTCCTTCAAGGTGATAATTGCGGGTTCAGAGGCACCCAGATGTTCCAAGACAAGGCGCAGACCGCAAAGAATGGCCCACCTTCTTAAGGGCTGAAACACCGTATTGGGACATCTGGGTGCCTCCCTTCGGGCGAGCTGGGAA
>JADFKH010000130.1 GCA_022565025.1 Pseudomonadota bacterium | reverse complement strand
GTGCCAGTACCAGGCCACGGCTTCGAAGCCAAAGTGATTCTCAGGTTTGAAATGACCCTGCATACTGCGAAAAGCGATAACCGTGAGCATGATGGCGCCCAGGGTCACGTGCACGCCGTGAAACCCCGTCAGCATGAAAAAAGTTGAGCCATAAATTCCGGAACCCAGGGTCAGGCCAAGGTGTTGATACGCTTCCTTATATTCGCCAATCTGCAGGTAGACGAAGCCGAAACCCAGGAATACCGTCGTCAGTAACCAGAGAACCAGCTTAATACGATCATTATTTTTCAGCGCAAGGTGAGCCAATGTGACGGTCAAGCCGGATGAAAGCAGGATCAGGGTATTGACGAACGGCACGCCAAAGGCTGAAATGGTCTGGAATTCGCCCCCCAGTTCAGCGGGCCCTGCCGTGGGCCAGGTGGTGACATATCCCTGCCACAGGAGTTCATTGGTAACGGCGCCAGTTCCTTCTCCGCCCAGCCAGGGAACGGCAAACATTCGCACATAAAACAGGCAGCCGAAAAATACCGCAAAAAACATGACTTCCGAGAAGATGAACCACATCATTCCCAGGCGGAAAGACGTGTCCACCTGCGCGTTGTACATGCCTGACTCGCTTTCCCGGATCACTTCGCCGAACCAGCCGAAAAGCATGAAAACCAGGATCAGTACACCGGCTAGGAATGTCCACGGCGCAATCTCTGAATCGTTCAGCCAGAATGCCGCACTGGACATCATGGTGACCAGGCCCAGGGAACCGATAATCGGCCATCGGGTGCCGTGTGGTATGTAATAAGAATCGTTAATGTGATGCGCCATCCGCAATCCTCGTATTTTGGTCTCGTTACCCGGCCTCGATATGAAGCCTGGTTACTACTGGCTGTTATTCAATACCGCGCCCGCAGAAAATGCCTTGCCGGAATTTAATGCCACGGCATCTGCATTCGCGATCCTGAAAAAGGTGTAGGAAAGTGTTATTTCCTTAATGTATTCGGGCAGGTCAGCCTGGATAAAGTAGTACACCGGCATTTCCCTGCTTTCATTTCCCTGCAACAGCTGCTGGGTAAAACAAAAGCATTCGGTTTTAACAAAATACAGGCTGGCTTCCGGCGGAGTTACATTGTATGTTGCCTGGCCCACTATGGCCTCATCAGTAGGGTTCATGGCCAGATAAAGGGCCTCGCTCATTTTCCCCAAAGAAACCATTGCTGATTTCTCTTTTGCCTGGAACACCCAGGGCAGGCCGGAATTGACGTTTGCGTCAAACCGGATCTTGATTTGCCGGTCTGATGGTTCAATAACTCCGACATTTTCCACCACCTGTACGCCACGCCCGCCAAAACCGGTCAAATCACAGAACACGTTGTAGAGGGGCCACAATGCAAAGCCAAAACCGAACATCCCGACTGCCAGCAACACCAGTTTCCTGACCAGTTTGCGGTGCAAATCCCGGTTTTCAATGTGTTCGTGATGGCTCATATCAGGATCCCAGGACCGTTAAAAGGACGAAGGCGATGAAAATCAGGGCGGCAAAGGTAGCCAGTAACCAGGCTGTTTTCACGGCCCGTTTGCGTCGCTCCTTGATATCAACCTGGCTCACCATTTACATTACCCTGATCAATAAGTCCCTTCAGCATGCGCAATAGTAGTCGCATCGATCACCGGTGGCGTGTTGAAAGAATGGTAGGGTGGTGGCGACGAAAGGGTCCATTCCAGGCCCTTGGCGCCTTCCCAGACGCGGCTGGATGCTGGTTTGCGGCTTTGGTAGACACAGTGGATGATCACGCCGAGAAAGATCAGCTGCGATGCACCAAAAATAAACCCGCCAATCGAAGAAATCATATTGAAATCAGTAAACTGGGTTGAGTAATCCGGAATTCGCCTGGGCATACCCGCCAGCCCCAGGTAATGCTGGGGGAAAAACAAGATATTGACTGAAATCGCAGACAGCCAGAAATGGATCTTGCCCCATTTTTCGCTGTACATGCGCCCGGTCCACTTGGGCAACCAGTAATAGGTGCCTGCCATCAGTGCGAATATCGACCCCGGCACCAGAACGTAGTGGAAATGCGCCACTACGAAATAGCTGTCGTGATATTGCAGGTCCACAGAAGCGAGGGCCAGCATCAGGCCGGACAGGCCGCCAATGGTAAACAGCACGACAAAACCGAGGGCGAACAGCATCGGTGTCTCAAACGACATGGAGCCCTTCCACATCGTGCTGACCCAGTTGAAAATTTTCACGCCGGTTGGAACAGCGATCAACATGGTGGCATACATGAAGAACAAGCCGGCGGTCAACGGCATGCCGACTGTAAACATATGGTGAGCCCAGACAATGAATGAAAGGAACGCGATGCTGGCCGTAGCGTAGACCATGGCGGAGTAACCAAACAGTGGCTTGCGGGCAAAAGTCGGGATGATCTCGGAAACCACACCGAATGCCGGCAGGATCAGGATGTAGACTTCGGGGTGGCCGAAGAACCAGAATATATGCTGGAACATCACCGGGTCACCGCCGCCGGCGGCGTTAAAGAAACTGGTGGCGAAGAAATGATCGGTCAGCAGCATGGTGACAGCGCCTGCCAGTACCGGCATCACCGCAATCAGCAAGAAGGCGGTGATCAGCCAGGTCCAGACAAACAGTGGCATGCGTAACAGGGTCATTCCCGGCGCCCGCATGTTCATGATGGTTGCGATTATGTTGATGGACCCCATGATGGAAGAAATTCCCATCATGTGGATGGAAAAGACGACAAATGCAAAGCTCTGGCCGCCCTGCAGACTCAGCGGTGGATACATCGTCCAGCCTGCCGCGGGACCGCCGGAATCCATGAAAAGTGTACTTATGAGCATGGCGAATGCGAACGGCAGGATCCAGAAACTCCAGTTGTTCAGTCTGGGCAACGCCATGTCGGGTGCTCCGATCATCATCGGGATCATCCAGTTGGCCAAGCCTACCCAGGCAGGCATCACCGCCCCGAATATCATGATCAGGGCGTGCATGGTGGTCATCTGGTTGAAGAAATCCGGTTCAACCAACTGCAATCCAGGCATGAACAATTCGGCTCGAATTATCATCGCCATGGCGCCACCGAAAAAGAACATCACCAGGGCTAGTATCAGGTAAAGCGTGCCAATGTCCTTGTGGTTGGTCGTGAACAGCCAACGGTTCACAAAGCCGGTGGGCTTGTGGTCCTGATGGTCATGAGCGTTCGCGTGGCTATGAGTGTTTTGCTTGCTCATGAATTCATTTCCTGTGTATTTTCCCATTCTTGATCCGGGATATGGTCTGTGGTTGAACCACGTCACCCGACTTATTGCCAAAG
The DNA here is from genome assembly GCA_022565025.1 of Pseudomonadota bacterium. Taxonomy (GTDB): domain Bacteria; phylum Pseudomonadota; class Gammaproteobacteria; order Xanthomonadales; family SZUA-36; genus JAJRRA01. The sequence goes on along the minus strand of JADFKH010000130.1, from coordinate 4,688 downwards.
GAATTTCGTGTATAAGTCAATGCGGCGGCAATGTCTGCTGCGGAAAGCATGCTCCCCCAGGCCTGCATTGCGGTGCCTTCCCTTCCATGCAAAACAACATCGATGTGCGCGCTGACCGGACCGTTGGTTACGGCGCTTCCTGCAAGGGCCGGGAAGGCGGGTGCTAGCCCCATACCGTCTGCTTGATGACAGGCGGCACATTGCGCAGCATATACATCCTCACCCAGTTCCATCAGTTCCTCGCGGCTCCACAGGCGCTCAACTTCAGAGCGCTCATCATCCATGCGGTTTTTCTGCCCTTGCACCCATTTTCGGTATTGGGCCTTGGGCAGCACCTTAAGAACGATGGGCATGAATCCGTGATCCTTGCCGCACAGTTCCGCACATTGGCCGCGGTAGGTTCCCGGTTCCATGATTTCAGTCCATGCCTCGTTGATAAAGCCGGGTACCGCGTCACGTTTCCATCCCAGTGCCGGTACCCACCATGAATGGATCACGTCATCGGCGGTAATCAGGAATTTGATCTTGGTGTCAGCGGGCAGAACCAGGGGGTGGTCCACTTCCAACAGGTAATTATCGACAGAACGGGGGTCTATACCCGAGGAAAGGCGGCGCGCGGCATTTGAAATCGAATCGAGCGAAGAAATGAACTGGATGTCGTCTTCCACGTAATGGTATTTCCAGCGCCATTGGAAACCCGTGATCTTCACCGTCATTTCGGTTTCAGGCGCCACTTCCATCTTAACCAGGGCTTTGGTGGCGGGTACGGCTATCACGACAAGAATCAGTATGGGGATGACGGTCCAGATGATTTCCGCCTTGGTGCTGTGCGTGAACTGCGCCGCTTCGTGATTCCTGGATTTACGATGCAGTACAATCGAGAAAAACATGGCGCTGAATACAATCACACCGATCACAACACAGATCCACAGGACAATCATGTGAAGTTGATAGTTGATGGCAGACATGGTTGTCACACCCCGTGTCATGTTGATTTCATTTCCGCTGTAACCGGGCGCTGCGAGCAATAACCAAAAGGCGGCAATCACTGCTGCTGTTACAGCCGCGGCAACAATGAAAGTATTGTGCTTCTTCATCGGGATTTTATGCCTCGAGAAATATATGCGCCCTTATAGCGCCGTGTTTTTCGATCTCGTTAAATAAGTATTCAGCCAACCGCGCCAGTGCGATCAACAGCATTGGCCAGCACTTTAGCCCGCATCTTGCACGAAGGCGGACCAATTTATGCCTAAAACCCTACGAATTCATAAATCTATGGCTGAAATAACTCCATTACAAAAAGTCCAGTTTGTCCTATTCGGGTTCAGAGCGCATCTGGCTTTGCAGCTTGAACGATCCCCCTTGAGCCATAGCTAAAGCTATGACTCTGCACGCGATCGTCCAACCTGCTTTGCCAGCTACACTCTGAAACCCGAATCCTTCGTGCAATATGCGGGCTAGTGTGGTGTTAAACGTTAGTAGTTGGATTATCACTACCCTTCAGGGTATCGGAGGGAGATTCTCCAAACCGCTCCTTGTATTCAGAAGAAAATTTTCCCAACTGGGAGAAGCCCGAAGCCAAAGCAAGACCGGTTACGTTGCTTTTAGCCGGATCGGCCTCTTTCAGCGCCAGGTGTATGTAATCCAGACGAGTCAGTTTTAGTAATTTCATAGGCGACACATCGTGGTAACGCTTGAAGCCTTCCAGCAGGGTTCGTTCACTGACATTGGCATGCTCGACCAGTTGCTCCAGGCTGATCGTTTCCCCGTAGTGTCGCCGTATGTACTGTTTGGTCTGCAGAACATAGTGTGGAATCCGCGGCAACTCCCTGGCGCGCAATTCTTCGGAATAATTATTGGGCTGACAGTGCAATAGAGTCCACATCAACATGCGCTGGAATTGCAGCCCGGCCAGTGGTGCGGTGTTAAGCAGTGAGCCTGGCTGATCCAGTTCATCCAGTATCCAGTGAATGGAGCGCAGCAGGCTAGCGGAGGAGCCGGCTGCCAGCTGCATTTCCATGTCGAAATCAAGTGCCCGAATCTGACGCCGACCCAGTAAGGTGCTCAGGTAGTTTTCCAGAGCTCCGCTTTCAAGTTTGATCAGCAGCTTGGAACAGTCGACAGTCCACTCGGTGGCGAATTGTTGATACGGCCCTGCGACCACTGCCTGGCCGGGCCCGCTGAGAACACTGCCGTCGCCACAAAAGGGAGTGGACTCTCCGGACAATGGTAATTCGATCAGGAAAAAACCCAGCTGGGAAACGTCCACCCTGATTTCAATGCCGTACACCAGATAAATTATGGCGCCGTTGGGCAAGGGGGCATAGTGCATGAGCGCGTCCCGGTCCAGAGGGCCGGAACCGGAAACCTTGACTTTATGCGGGCAGAAAATATCGGCGACGGAGGCTTGTATCGCCTTGATATCCCTGGTTTTGTGCAAAAGATAACGCTGTAGTGGCGGTGTCTCGAAGATGTTCGATATAGCCACGAGTCTACAACAAAACAAACGCTCCCACGGCCATGTGACCCTGGAATTTTCCAATACTACACCCTTGCCTGCGAAGATTTATGCCAATGAAGGTGTGGCATAATTGTTGTTCTTCGAATCTGACGAGGAGTGCGAGACGTCCTACTAGGTATCAGGGCCAGACCGGCATTACCTTGTCGAAGATCTGATTGCTGATCAAACTGCCCGCAATATTAACTGGCTGGGCCATTCTTAAAGACCAGAAGCAACTTGTAATCCGGCTATGCAGGCTGCTGCTGAATTTTGACTAGAAAAAATTGTACTTGAGCGATATCGACCACTCGAAGGGACGACCATAAACCTGCGAAACATAGGACGCCGCAGTGGCAAAGGCCGAGTTACCGGTGATGATATACTTCTCGTCAGTAATATTTCTAAAGGCCAATACACCTTCCCAACGCCCATCGTTTGTTTGCAGGGCGATACCCGCGTTTAGTAAATGGTAAGAATCCTGAAAAAGCTGCGCTGTATTCACGCCGTCATTAAACTGCTTACCATGGAAAGACCAATCAAGTCGTGGCGTCAATGTCGCCCAGTCAGAAACATCAAAGGTATAGGCAGCACCCACAGCTGAACTCCACTTTGGTGTATTTATCAGCTTGTTTCCCGGCAAAATCGGCGTTGCGTTATTCAAGACGCTGTCACTCAATGTCCCATATTCCGCATCAATGTGACCGACAGCTGCAGTAATAAGCCAGCGGTCAGTTGGCACCCAGGTCAATTCTATTTCACCACCGTTTATATTGGCCGTACCGCCGTTAAAGGTAATGGGGTTGAAGGTTTCCCGAATGATGAGTTGCAGATCGGAGTAATCCGTGTGGAATAATGCCAGGTTTAATCGAACACGATTATCCAACCATTGAGATTTCACCCCTATTTCGAAACTTTTCACTGTCTCTGGATCAAAAGTACTCGGTGCATTGGTTAAGGCGCCGGTAACGGGATCGATCGGGGGTGCGGCAAAGCGCTGATCAAAGCCGCCAGTTTTAAAGCCTTCCGAGTAGGTAAAATAAGTCATCAACTCATCGGTCCAGTTGTAGGCAATATTCGCCAAGACATTGACATCATCAAACTTCTTTTTGAATTCCTGAAACGGGAGAATGCGCTCACCGGGAAGCATTGGACCGGTTGATGAAAGATAAATCCCGGTAAAGTTTGTCCAGGTTGGTCCGAATATACTTCCCGGTCCCTGCGAAGCATCACCCAATGCAATCTGATCCGGCATATAGCGCTTGGTATCTTCCGTATAACGAATACCAAAAGTCAGGTCCAGCTGGTCGTTCACACTGTATGTGCTTTGGAAAAAGGCCGCGTATGAATCATTGTCATAAAATCCGCCACTTTGCAGAGAACCGACCGGCAGGATTACCGGGTTGATGTTTGATCCTTCTTCCTGGAAATAATACAAACCGACCAACCATTGCAAACGCTCATCCATCAGCTGACCACTGAATTGTAGTTCCTGACTAATTTGCTCATGGTCATACATATCCCGTGTAGCGAAAATATTGGCTGGTGTGTTGTCTCCATCTCGTGAAGACTCCATTTCCATTTCGCGATAGCCGGTGATGGATTTAATGCTCAACCATTCATTCACATCCCAGGTCAATTCGCCACTGACACCCCAGACATCCAGATCCGACTTTACCGGGAAAGTGCCCTCTGAGATATATTCTCCGGCAAAAGTATCAGGACCATAACAGCCTGCAGCACCACCGGTGCCTACCCCCGGTGGTGGTAATGATGGCGGACCGCCGGCACCAAAGGCCGGTGGGCCGAGACCACCGTTGTTAATCACGATAACAGTACAACTGGCCAGAAGACCGTTGCCAAAGGTGCCAAAGGCGGCCGCATCATTGACGCCGCCTGATACCGTAGGGGCACCATTTTCCCTTATAACGCTATAGTCGAACGCAAGATAGACCTCAAAATCCTCTGTCGCTTGCCACAGTAAGGAACCGCGAATGGCATCGCTGTCATCATCGCCGGTATGGACACCATCGTTAATACGATGTACATAGCCATCCCGCTCGCGAAATGCGTAAGCCAGATTACCTGCCAGGTTTTCGCTGAGGGGAAGGAGCTAAGAGTGGGGTGGAAGCTCTAAGGGGGAAGGAACTTAGCTCTGGTGGAGAAATTATTGAGAGGATGATATTTACTG
>JADFKH010000294.1 GCA_022565025.1 Pseudomonadota bacterium | reverse complement strand
GCCCAGGGTTTTGTCCACCAGCATCTGAAAAAAGCGGTCAGCCATGACCTGTCGATTGGCCGGGTCGATGCCAATCGTGCGCTGGGTATATTCATCATCGAAATTTGAAGACAACTCCTCAGCAAATTCGGGCACCTCGGCCATGGGGCACACGGCAGCAAAAATCACCAGCTTTTCCGACCCTGTGTTGTGCAAGCGGAACTGTTCACCCGGTCGAATATAGATACCAGTTTCAGGCTCTATAGCAAATTTGTGCGAAGAAATATTGATAGTTCCCTGGCCGGCTGTAAGCAGCAGAATCACATCCCTTTGACCAAAATGAACAACCGGCGATTGCCCTGTGACAAGTTCCAGCAGGAAGAGAGACTGGTATTTAGCGCCCTGCTCACCGGTAATCACTGCAGACCAGTTCAGATTGCCCTGCTCATGCCGTGCGAGTTTTCCCACGCTTGCCACGAAACAATGTCCATCAAGCCAGGCTCTGCCATCATCACCTGCTTCTGCTTCGGGAATGGCTTTGTTCTCAGGGCTGTCGGGATCGTCACTGTCGTACTCGTCTTGCAGATTGTTATGAGTACCATCACAGAAGGGCGCATCTGCGGTTCGTTTGCAAGCGCACAAGAGCACTTCTTCATCTTCCATGGCTGTGTATTTTACTGGCTGGAAACCCGTTCCCTGATGCGAACCATCGCAGAATGGTTGATTCTTACTTAGACCACAGGCACACCAGAAGTAGGACTTACCTGCTTCAAGCTCTTGATAGCAGGGCTTATAGCCGGCGATTTTTGGCAGGTCTTTCAGGTGAGATTCCGACATGACAGATCAAGGTTTCCGTTTAGCGCTCAAGGTCACGATTATTGAACAGTTCCGCGCTCTACTGCAAGCTGTCCCGCAGGCGCTGGAAATCGGCATGGCGGCTGGGGATGTCGTCGCGGTCGGCCGCCATGCGCAAATCCCGCAGTTTCTCCAGCGAATTTAACAACACCGGTAATGGCGGCCCGCTGGCGGTGATGTGTTGCAAGTGGCGCTCCGAAAGTCCGGCTGAGGGTTGCTGGATAAATTTAGCGACCAGTTGATCGTGGTGCTGCGCTGCGGTCTCGCCATGCGCCTGGCATACCTCGAGGAACAGGCTCGTATTGCGCTGATACCACGGTTCCTGGGCATGGCGCTCGCTGGCCTCAAGAAAGCCGTTCAACAGGCTTTGCCTGCGCATCACATCCCGCAGTCGCTCCTGGTCGTGCGGCATCATGTACAACAGTTTGTCGACCAATAGCTGGGAATAGGAGATATTGTTGGCGCTGCACAAGCCCAGCAACAGGTCGATTTCATTGATGCCGGCGAAGTCACCGGCGTTAGCACCGCGGTATTCGTGCTGGCCGACACGATAGGGCTTGTAATAGGGACGCACAGAGTAAAAGAAGCGGTCGCTATCCAGTTGCGCAAACAGTTCGCCGTTAATCTTCAGCACATCCTGCAGTGCAATTTTGGCGTCCATCAACAGGTGATAAGTCACTGGGTGTGAGACTCCCAGCGGCAAGGATCTGACCAGCGCGTCGGCTGCCCGCCGGAAGGCAAACACGCCGCGGGTATTGTATTCGAGGAATAAAAATTCAGCTTCCAGTGACGTAAAGCTCTTGTAAACGCCGTTTTTGGCGGGGTTATGCATGGCCAGGTGGCTGGTGGCAAAACGGGGTGTCACGCCAAGAGAAGCGCCCAGGTGCAGGGCAAGGGCGGAAGCTTCGACCAGGGGCGAGCAGGTTTCCCGGGAGGGCTCGGTGATATCGTGACGTCGACAGGCCGCCATGTACAGACCCACATTCCCTAACAGATCAAAAGCCTGGTCAAACCCCTCATCGGTATTGCCTTCAGCCAGCAGGTCAATGATGTAGCTGCGACCCTCCTCAACCAGTGTTTGCTTGATATTGTGGTCGACTTTCCCGGTCTCAGCGCGGTCCTCCTGGGCGAAATACAGATCCTCGAGTTCCGTGTTGATCTCCACGAAACTGCTGCGAATCCATTGATCGAACGCTGCTAC
>JADFKH010000293.1 GCA_022565025.1 Pseudomonadota bacterium | reverse complement strand
AGTAGCCATCAGGGTAGGCTTCACTTAGATAGTAATCTGCCGTAAGGATATAGGCCCAGTACTCAGTATAATCACTGTAGTCGTACTCGTAGTCCTGTTGCCGATCCAGATAAGCACCCGCATAGACCATGTTGACATCTCCGATGCTGCCATCCAGGGTCAGTGAAGCCTGATACCAATCATCTGTGCCAGTGGCAGGCCAAAGTCTGCCGGATTGCAGATCGCCAAAGAACTCCGGATTGTGGTCAAAATAGCCTTCGTGATCCGCATTCTGGGCCGTGATACCCGGCGTGATTGACCAGTTGTCGTTCAGGTCAATTTTCAGCAACGCACGCAGGCCCGTGGTCGTCACTTCGTTGAGGTTATCCCCGACAAAACCAGAGTTATCTACCGTATGGGGCTGCGGCCCTGGAAAGCTCATGGTGGTGGGCACTTCATCAATAAATCCGCCTGTCTCCTTGTGCCAGGCCACCAGCCTCACTGCGGCGCGCTCGCCCAGTGGAAAGTTCCAGAATCCGTTCAGGTTATAACCCGGATCACCGCTCTTGGTCGTATTGGCTTCCACGTCATAGCCGCCTTGGGTTTCACCCATGACCGGCTTGTTGGTAATGATGCGGATGGTGCCTGACTGGCTGCCCTGGCCATAGAGTGTGCCTTGCGGGCCAGACAGTACTTCAATCCGGGCAATGTCGTACATGTGGAGGGGCAGGACCTGGTTGATCGTGGTCACTGGCTGCTCGTCCAGATAGTAGCCGACGCTGGGCATGGAAGTGGAATGGTTGCCGTCGCCACCACTGGCAATGCCGCGCATGTAAATCTGGCCAAAGCCGGGGCCGCCCGGGCCGCCCTGGGAGGTCCAAGAAACGGTCGGCAGGAAATTAATGATGTCCTCGAAGCTCCGTATATTCAGGTTTTCCAGTTGCTCATTACCTAGTACCTGGATTGAAATGGCCACATCCTGCAGATTCTGTTCGCGTTTTTGTGCGGTGACGATAACTTCTTCGAGCAAAGCTGAACTTTGGTTCTGGGCCTGCACCGGCGCCACAACCGTAAAGGCAGCGACAGAACCCACCAGGGCCATGGAAATTGATTGGGCCAGTTGATTTCGGTAGAATTTCTTCATCTGAATCTCCTGAATACGATTTTTGATTGTTGCCCCACAGACTGAAGCTGTATTGGATATCTCGTGAATTTAACGTTTATATAACGGCATAATAACAGCTTATTTACGAGAATTCCCCTGAATCACAAAAAACCGGCAAGGTTGATGCAAAAACGCGATAAAGCGTTGTGTGCCCCGCAATCTGGAATTACCCCCAGTCGGTTTGTAATCGTGGATAATACCGTCCATGTCGATGGTCAATAGAAACGATAACGGTGACCTGCAAACCGCACTCAAGAATGCGGCTGATCTGCTCGCTCACGATCCACGGTTGGCGGAAGAGCAGGTGCATGAAATTCTGAAGTTGCACCCCGATACACTCGAGGCAAAGCGGATACTGGCCTCCGCTTATCGCCTGCAGAAAATGCCGCAACAGGGGCTGGATGTATTAGCGCCATTGCTTGCCGGACACGGTGATTCCCCGGGATTTTTGCATGAAATTGCGCAATGCCTGGGTGGCGTCGGGCGGGGTGATGATGCGGTCAGCGCCCTGCGCAGAGCCATCACGATTGACCCGAAGCACGCCCCTTCCTGGCAAAGCCTCGGCCACCAGTTGGCCGTGGCCGGTGACCAAGAAGGCAGCCGCCAGGCTTTTGAACGGCATTTCGAAATCTCCACCCGTCATCCTGAGCTGGTCGAGGCCGTCAAACTGTTGCGCGGGGGTAAGATTGGCAAAGCAGAACGTATTGTTCGCGAACTGCTCAAGAAATTTCCCGCCGATGTGACCGCCATCCGGGTGCTTGCCGATATCGGCATTAAACTCGGGCAGTTCAAAGACGCCAGTCATCTGCTGGAGCGCTGCCTGGAACTGGCGCCGGATTTTCATGCGGCAAGACACAGCTACGCAATGGTTTTGATGCGCCGGCAGAAGCTGGAGGCGGCAAATCATGAGGCTGAAAAATTAC
>JADFKH010000129.1 GCA_022565025.1 Pseudomonadota bacterium | reverse complement strand
AGGATTCATTGGACGATGAATAAGCCAAAATTATTTTTCCGCTAAAGACGCTAAAGACGCGAAATAGCAACAGAGCCGGGGTCAGAGTAAAGTGCCAGAGTAAGTTTTTTCTTACTCTGGCACTTTACTCTGACCCCAAAGAATCGGTTCCCAGAAGGATCCGTCCAATTGTGATTCAAGCGGGGCGTCAACGTCTACCTTCGCTGCGATCTGATACGTCATGCCGTCTTCAATGGTCACATTGAATCTTTTTGTATGAGTGGTTGCTTGTGAGCCGGTGAGATTTGGCGTCCAGTGAACGTCGAGCATCAAGTTCACTGTCAGGACATGACTGCCAGTGCTGACCCGGTACCTGGTGGCCGGTAATTGATCCTCACCATCAATTTTTTCAATAATTACCTTGTAGATATTTTCTTCACTGATCGCATACGGCAGACTCATGACAGTCCCAGCCTCAGCGGCAAAGACAGAAGTGCAATGTAAAAAAGCTGCCAGGCACGTTAGCCCGCATAGTGCACGAAGGCGGGCCGGTAAGAAGTTAGATTTAATCAAAGCCTACTGCCAATCTGATAAATCAACAAAGCACCGGTATACCCCAACACCGTCATGTAGGTCCATGCGAATATCGGCCAGCGCCAGCTGTTGGTTTCCCGGCGGATCACAGCCAGAGTGGCAGCGCATTGCAGGCACCAGGCGTAGAAAAGCAGCAAGCCCAACACCATGGGCAGAGTAAACACCGGGCGGCCGTCGGGCCAGGTAGCGGAACGCAGTTTATCAACCAGGCTGGTTACTTCAGCTTTGTCACCGACAGCGTAAATTGTGCCCATCACCGCAACCACGACTTCGCGTGCCGGAAATCCGGCAATGACGGCTGCCGATACTCGCCAGTCCCACCCCAATGGTGCGAAAACGGGTTCGATAAACTTGCCTGCTCGCCCGAGAAAGCTCTGTGCGAGTTGGGCCGCTGCGGCCTCGTTCTCAATCCGCAACAGTTCTTCTGCCAACGGCGCCCCAGTCAGAGTGGATTCAACCTGTAAAACAGCGTTTTGCATCCCGGTTTCAATGCCCCCGGCGCGCGGGAAATAGGCCAGAGCCCATACGATGATGGCCACGACAAAAATAATGGTACCCGCCCGTCTGAGGAAAATGCGTACGCGGTCCATCAGCTTGATCGATACGGTCTGTAGATTGGGCCAGCGAAATTCGGGCAGTGCCATTGCAAAATCCGGTTTCGGACCGCGTAAGGCCGTTCGTTTCAACAACCAGGCCGTCGTGAGTCCACCCAGGATGCCCATCAGGTATAAACCAAGCAGCACCAGGCCCTGAAGGTTCAACCAGCCGACTGACTCATCAGGAACAAAAGCCGCGATCAGCAGCGCATAGATCGGCAGACGGGCTGAGCAGGTCATGAAAGGCGCGGCCAGGATGGTCGCAATACGGGCTCTTCGGTCTGAAATCACCCGCGCTGCCATGATGGCGGGGACCGCGCAGGCAAAGCTGGAAAGCATTGGAATCACCGACTGGCCTGAAAGGCCGACTGAGCGCATCACGCGATCCATCAGGAATGCGGCACGCGCCAGGTATCCGGAGTCTTCCAGTACAATGATGAACAGGAACAGGATCAGGATCTGCGGCAGGAATATCACTACGCTGCCGACACCTGCAATGACACCGTCGGTGATGAAACTGGATATCGCGCCTGCCGGTAAATGGGCAGCTACCCATGCGGACATCGTGGCAGCAGCGGCATCGATCCCATTCATCATCGGCGTTGCCCATGAGAATACGGCCTGGAAAATCAGGGCCATGACGGCAAAGAAAAGTACCGTGGCCGGCCAGGGACGATTGAGCCAGCGTAATGTTTTGGCTTCGAAGCGCTCCAGCATGGGTGCTTGGCGCTGAACTTCACCAAGTACAGTGCGCACCCATTGATATCGGTGCCGGGCTTCCACTGCCTGCGGTGGTTCAACACCGAACAGGGCGTATCGAGAGTCAGTAACAAACTGGCTGCCCAATTGTTGTTCCAGCGGCTTGGAGTGAAAACTGTCCGGGTGCAGCAGGGCCTGGATCACGTCGATTCGTTGCATAGGGGTGCTGGTTTGTTGGATAAGCCGATCGGCTGTTTTACTCAATTCAGGCCAGGATTCCGGCACTTGCGGAGGCGCGGATTCAGCCACACTTTCCAAGGCTGTCTTGAGCGCCTCAAGCCCACGTCCGGTGGTAGCAACTACCGGAAATATCTGGATACCGCCCAGCTGCCGTTGCAGTACTTCGATTGAAATATCTATGCCCTTGGCGGTAGCAACATCTGTCATCGTGAGCGCCACGATTATTGGCACCTGCATTTCCATGAGTTGTTGCAGCAGGTAGAGGCCCTGGTACAGTTGGGTGGCATCCAGGATCATCAGCAGTCCGCTGGGCGCGTGCGTATCCGCCATCCTGCCCAGGATCACGTCTACTGCGATGCGCTCATCGGCAGAATGGCCGCCCAGGCAGTAAATACCGGGCAAGTCGACCAGTTCGATGGCGCTGGACTCCAGTTGTACCGTTCCGGAGTGTTTTTCAACAGTAACGCCCGGGTAGTTCGCGGTGGTCTGGCGCAAACCAGTCAGCCGGTTGAAGAGGGTGCTTTTTCCTGAGTTTGGATTGCCTATGATGGCAAGGGTTGTAGACACACGCCGACGAATTCCGATCTTTTCGACCGGGACATAGATCGTACTCGTTTCAGCCATTCGAAACGAGCGGAGAAACGCTGAAATAGCCGGCTTGTTGTTTACGAATGGAAATAGCGGTACCGAATACCGAAATTTCCATCGGATCGCCACCGATGGCGGCGTTCTCGAACTGTATTTCTGCTCCTTCGATAAGCCCCAGCACCATCAGGCGGACGACACCAGGCTGCCTGGCGTCCACTTTTTCGATCCGGGCTTTTTGTCCGGGTTGCATTTCTCGTAAGGTCATTGTTACACCTCTAATTGAGAATGATTGTCATTTACAACAATTTTAGAGGAAAAATGATCTTCAGTACATAGACCCAATTCAAATAAATGATATTTTTTTAAGTAGAAGGGTTGTTGATGGCTAGTACAGACTGGTTTCCACGCACCCATGCCCCATTTTTCAGCACAGCAATACAGGCGTTCGGTCGAAAATGGTAGAGCCAGTGATTGAGATTGGGGGCATCGATGATCGCCAGGTCGGCAGCGTACCCAGGCAGTAGAGTACCAATTTGCTGACTCAGCGAAACAGCCTGTGCGGCAACGGAGGTTGCTCCTTTCAAGCTTTCCTGCGGAGTCATGCCCTGGTGAATACAGGCCAGGGTCATCGCGAGTGGCAAATGATAGCTGGGCGATGAGCCCGGGTTGAAATCAGTAGCTACGGCAACGGGCACGCCGCGGTCCATCATCTTTCTGGCGGGCATGTAAGGTTCGCCCAGGTAAAGGGAAGCCAGGGGGAGGCTCACCGCTACCGTACCTGACGCCGCCAAGGCTTCCACCCCGGCTTCGCTGACATATTCCAGGTGTTCTGCCGAAACCGCACCCAGTTCAGCAGCCAGTTCGGCTCCGCCACCGTCCGATAACTGGTCTGCATGAATCTTGATGCCAAGTCCGTGCTCGGCAGCAACGGAAAGAATGTGCCGCGTTTCTTCGATCGTATAGGCGCCAGTCTCCACAAAGGCATCGCAGAACCTGGCCAGACCCTGGCGGGCGACCCGCGGGATCAGGACATCGCACAGGAGACTGATGTATCTGTCGCGATGTTTTTCGTGCTCTGGTGGAATGATGTGTGCGCCCAGGAATGTAGGCACGAGATCGACCAGGTGAGAGTCGTTGAGCTGCCGATACACTTCCAACTGCTTCAGCTCATTCGCCTGGTCCAAGCCATAACCTGATTTACACTCCACGGTCGTGATACCCAGGTCAAGCATTTCATCCAGTATGGATTCTGCTTTGTGCTGCAATTCGTCCAGGCTGGCGCCACGGGTAGCCGCGACGGTGCTGGCAATTCCGCCGCCGGCATGGGCAATTTCCTGGTAGCTGGCCCCGCGCAGCCTCAGTTCGAATTCATCACTGCGCCAACCACCGAAGCACAGGTGGGTATGGCAGTCCACCAGGCCGGGAACGATCAGCCGGTGGGCGCAGTCGATGGCCGGTTCGTCCTGGTATTGTGTCGGCATGTCTGTTATGGGACCAACCCACCGGACCAGGCCATCAGTCCATACCAGCGCCGCATTCTCGAGCAGGCCAGCATCGTGCTGGGGTCTATCCGGGGGGCAAGTAGCCAGTTGGGAAATGTTGTTGAGTACCGGCACTAATGCAGGGGCCCGATGCTGGCTTCAACCGCACTTGCCAGTTCACCGCGGCGGAGTATCCCCGTGCAGATTTCCAGGTCATTGCGCACTTCGTAGTCCTTGTGCGCATGGCCGATTTGCCCTCGCAGCAATGCATGAGCCAACTGGACACCTAGGCCGGGTTTCAGAGGAGCACGGAAATCCAGGGCCTGGGCAGCGGTCAGGAATTCGACGGCGAGAACATGCTCAACATTGCGCAGGACCGGTAAAAGCTTCAGCGCGCTGATCGAACCCATGCTGACATGATCTTCCTGGCCCAGGCTGGTAGGGATGGAATCCACGCTGGCTGGGTGGCACAGGATCTTGTTCTCCGATACCAGGGCTGCAGCCGTGTACTGTGGAATCATAAAGCCCGAATTAATACCTGTATCCTTCATCAATAACCTTGGCAATCCGTCGTGGCCTCCAAGTAGAAGGTAGGTTCGGCGCTCTGAAATACTCGCCAGTTCAGCCAGTGCAATGGCCGCGAAATCCATTGCCAGGGCCAGCGGCTGACCGTGAAAATTGCCAGCCGAAATGATGTCGCCGTTAGCGAACACCAGGGGATTATCGGTCACCGAATTCAGCTCGACTTCAATGGTAAACGTGCAATGGGACAGGGCATCACGGCTGGCTCCGTGCACCTGGGGTACACACCGCAGGCTGTAGGAATCCTGGACTTTGCCACAATCGCGGTGTGAATCCATGATTTCGCTGCCCTCGAGCAGCTTGCGCATATTGCCGGCGACCGCAATCTGGCCTTTATGCGGGCGGATCTTGTGCACCCGCTCATCGAAGGGAGCTGCGCTGCCCCGCAGCGCCTCCAGACTCATCGCAGCCAGTATATCTGCGTTTTTTTGCAGCACCAGTGCGCGTTCCAGCACAAAAGCGCCGTAGGCGGCCATCAGTTGCGTACCGTTAATCAGCGCGAGTCCGTCTTTGGCTTGCAGCTGAATCGGCTCGATGCCGGCCCGCTGCAGCGCATCGGTGGCATCGAGCTTGTCTGTTTCTGCTTCATTCCATACTTCACCACGGCCGATCAAAGGCAGGCACATATGCGCCAGGGGGGCCAGGTCCCCTGAAGCTCCCACGCTTCCCCGGCTGGGCACCCAGGGCGTCAGGCCCATTTGTTCGAAGGTCAGCAACTGCTTGAAAGTCGTAAGGGAAATACCGGACTGGCCCAGGCCGAGCGCATGGATTTTCAGTTGCAGCATAAGGCGGGTAATTTCGGGGGGGACCGGATCCCCCACGCCGCATGCATGGCTCAGAAGTAGGTTTTGTTGCAGTGCAGTGAGTTGCTCGTCATCGATTCTTTTGTTGGCCAGCACTCCAAAACCGGTGTTGATGCCGTACAGAGCGCTGCCTTCTTCCAGAGCTTGCAATACAATGTCCCGGCTAAGGATGAGCGCAGCGTGGTCCTTGCGCAGGGACTCCATGCTGGCGGCGAGGTCTGCGTACAGGGTGGGGATACGTATGGTAACGTTCATGTGCCCCAGCGGACCGTTATCAGTGTCTTGTAATTTTGTAGAATTGCACTCATTATCTTGCCTGAAATGTCCGTAAAATACAGGGACACTGATTATACGGGAACCCGGCTCCGGTAGCCGGGTCTTTATTCTCTGGGAAATTCAATAAAGAATCCCGGAAAAAACAAGTTTGAGGCTGGTCAAATGATCTGGATAATCCGCCCAAGAATCTGGTTCGCGCTGGTGGCCGTCGCCTGCGCTGCCTTGCTTGGCTACGTATTGTATGTACAGCATGTCTTGTTTTTGGACCCTTGCCCGCTGTGTATTTTTCAGCGCATCGCTTTTATCTGGATCGGCGCTGTTGCCCTGCTGGCTTTCATGCACAATCCCGCTAGCAAAGGGTACTGGGTTTATTCCGGTCTGGTACTGCTGGGTGCCCTGGTGGGCTCGGCAATTGCCGGCCGCCACGTGTGGCTGCAAAGCCTGCCGCCAAACCAGGTGCCGGATTGTGGGATGGGTTTGAATTACATGCTCGAGACCATGCCGTTTTTTGCAGTCCTGTCCGAAGTATTATACGGGTCTGGTGAATGCGCCGACATTGACTGGGCATTCCTTGGTTTGAGCATGCCGGGCTGGTCTTTGATCTGGTACATTGGGTTGGCAATCGCTACTATTGTAGTTCTTGTGAAGAACAGTAAAGCAAAGGCTTGAATTTAATGAATAATATCAGTTCACCCGGTCCCTTGGGCGGTGCGCGGAAAGAGCATGATCCCGCAAACTGGAATCCGGACTCGTGGCGGAAATTTCCAGTGCTCCAACAGGCCACCTATCCGGACCCTGAAGCACTTGAAAAAACGCTTCATGAGCTAAGCGAACTACCCCCCCTGGTCACTTCCTGGGAAATTCTATCGCTGCGTGAGCAGATCGCGGAAGCACAAGCAGGAAAACGATTTTTACTGCAGGGTGGTGATTGTGCTGAGAGTTTCCAGGAATGCAATTCATCCGTGATCACCAACCGGCTCAAAGTACTGCTCCAGATGAGCCTTGCCCTGGTGCATGGACTGCAGATGCCGGTCGTTCGGATTGGCCGGTTTGCGGGACAATACGCCAAGCCAAGATCTTCTGACACGGA
Source organism: Pseudomonadota bacterium (assembly GCA_022565025.1). GTDB lineage: Bacteria > Pseudomonadota > Gammaproteobacteria > Xanthomonadales > SZUA-36 > JAJRRA01. The sequence continues at coordinate 1,219 of JADFKH010000129.1, read as the reverse complement.
AACTCGCGACGGTGTGACACTACCCAGTTTCCGCGGTGACCTGGTCAACGCAGTCGAATTCACCGAAGAAGCCAGAACACCGGACCCGCAACGCCTGATCCGGGCCCATTCGCTCTCGGCGATGACCATGAACTTCGTTCGTTCCCTGGTGGATGGCGGGTTTGCCGATGTTCATCACACTGAATACTGGAACCTCAGTTGGGTGAAGCATTCTCCACTGGCTGATGAATTTCATAAGCTGACGGAAAGCCTTAGCCAATCCCTGCGTTTCATGGAGACCATTACCGGAAGGGAGATTGGCAGACTGAGACGCGTGGATTTTTTTACCTCGCATGAAGCATTGCACCTGCATTATGAGCAGGCCCAGACACGGCAAGTTCCTCGGCAATGGGGCTGGTTCAACCTGGGAACCCATTTCCCCTGGATTGGAATGCGCACGGCAGACCTGGATGGTGCCCATGTTGAATATTTTCGTGGAATCCGCAATCCGCTGGGCATCAAGGTCGGCCCGGGAATGACCGGTGACTGGCTGGCCCAACTGCTGGAAACATTGAATCCGGAGCGGGATGCAGGCCGGATTGTTTTGATCCATCGCATGGGTGAAGACAAGATCGAGGAGCGTCTCCCGGGCCTGATTAATGCCGTGCATGAGACCGGAAGCCCGGTGTTGTGGATCTCCGACCCCATGCATGGCAATACTGAATCGACCCGGGATGGGACCAAGACACGCCGTTTCTGGAAAATTTTACGGGAGATGGAACTGGCCTTCGAAATCCATCTTGACAACAATTCACGCCTCGGTGGCGTGCACCTGGAACTGACCGGTGAGGATGTGACTGAGTGTACCGGCGGTGCCAGGGATCTGTCCGACGAAGACTTGAAACGGGCCTACAAATCCACGGTGGATCCGCGGCTGAACTATGAACAGTCTCTAGAAATAGCGATGTTTATCGTGCGCAAGCACGCCCAGAATACCTGAATGCCAGCCCATATATTGTGCAATGCTAGCCTGGCTGGGCCGGGACCTGATGTTTGGCAGTTAGCGTTCAGGAAGTTTCTTTTTCGCGGCTCGCACGTTTACGTTCGTGTTCGAGTAAATGGACTTTTCGAATTCGGATGGCTTGCGGTGTCACCTCTACCAGCTCATCGTCCTCGATAAATTCCAGTGCCTGTTCCAGGGTCATTTTTTGTGGCGCTGCCAGCTGGACCGCGTCGTCTT